>JAWOCH010000114.1:0-6450 GCA_046483865.1 Candidatus Brocadiia bacterium
GCCTTCGGCGCCGGTTACGACCTGCGACGGCCGGAGCAGGTCGAGCGCATGGCGGCAGACCTGCGGCGCGCGGGGGCGCTGGAGAGCGTCGCGCTGATGCACGTGAACGACTCACGCGACGCGCCCGGCAGCCGGCGCGACCGCCACGAACACATCGGCAAGGGCCGGATCGGCAACGCGGGGCTCCGCAACGTGCTGACGCACCGCGCCTTCGCCGGCCTGCCGCTGATACTGGAGACGCCCTGGGAAACGCTGGAAGCCGACCGGCGGAACCTGCGGGCCGTGGTGCAACTGGTCGAGGGCGGTGCATGATGGCGGCGCGCTGACCGGATGAAACTCTTGACAGCGGCGGCCGCCCGCCGTATAATCCCTCCATCATGAACGGACATGCAGACGACATCCGTCATAGCCTCGCACTACCTGCGCTCGCTCTATCCTGGCGCTGGCCGGGATCCTGAGACGGGTGGGCTCTGCGTCCGTGACCTGTCGCTGCTGAATGGAACAGAATGCCCCGCGGTCCGTCTCAGGCGGATTGCGGGGCTTTTTCTTTGACTCACATGACAACAGAATCGGAATCGCCGGTCCGGAGGGAACAGACAATGGAGCAAGCAACCGACAGGATCATCATCTTTGACACGACGTTGAGAGACGGCGAGCAGGCACCGGGCTGCTCGATGACACTCGACGAGAAGGTCATGGTGGCCCGGCAGTTGGAGAAGCTGCGGGTGGACGTGATCGAAGCCGGCTTCCCCATCGCTTCGCCGGGGGACTTCGAGAGCGTACGCCAGGTCAGCCGCACCGTCACGGAGCCGGTCGTGGCCGGCCTGGCACGGTGCGTGGACGATGACATTGATCGCGCGGCAGAAGCGCTGGAGGAGGCCGACAAGCCACGCATCCACGTGTTCCTGGCCACCAGCAAGATTCACCGGGAACACAAGCTGCGCATGAGCCGCGAGGATATCGTGCAGCGAGCCGTCGCGGGCGTCGAACGGGCGCTCGGCTACCTCGAAGACGTCGAGTTCAGCCCCGAGGACGCCGCGCGCACCGAACCCGAGTTCCTCTGCGAGGTGGTCGAAGCCGTCATAGACGCGGGCGCCACCACCGTCAACATACCGGACACGGTCGGCTACGCCGTGCCGCACCAGTTCGCGGCGCTGATCCGGATGCTCACCGAACAGGTGCCCAACATCGGCCGCGCGGTAATCAGCGTGCACTGTCACGATGACCTGGGCATGGCCGCGGCCAACAGCCTGGCGGCGGTGCGCGCCGGCGCCCGCCAGATCGAGTGCACTGTGAACGGACTCGGCGAGCGGGCGGGCAACTGCGCGCTGGAGGAAGTGGTCATGGCGTTGCGCACGCGGGAGGACTACTACGGCGCGAGCAGCGTCGTGGACACGCGCGAGATCATCAACGCCAGCCGCCTGGTGGCCAGCGTCACGGGCGTGCACGTGCCGCCCAACAAGGCCATCGTCGGGCGCAACGCCTTTGCCCACGAGGCGGGCATTCACCAGGACGGCATCCTGAAGAAGAAGGCCACCTACGAGATAATGCGCCCCGAGGAGATCGGGCTCGAGCAGGGCCGGCTCGTGCTGGGCAAGCACAGCGGCCGGCACGCGTTCAGCCAGCGGCTGCGGGAACTCGGCGTACGCCTGGACGAGGAGCACCTCCAGCACGCGTTCGAGGAGTTCAAACGGCTGGCGGACAAGAAGAAAGACATCTACGAGGAGGACCTGGAAGCGCTGGTCCGCGAGCAGATGGAGGAGGTGCCGCAGGTCTTCCAACTGGTTAGCTTCCACGTGACCAGTGGGATCAGCGTCACGCCGACCGCCACGGTGGCGGTGGAAGTGGCCGATGAGGGAACCCGCACCGACGCGGCCATCGGGGACGGGCCGATTGACGCCGTCTACCGGGCCATTGACCGCATCACGGGCTTCCGCTGCGAGCTGCGGGACTTCGGCATCCGGGCGATCACCAAGGGCAAGGATGCGATGGGCGAGGTGTCGCTGGAGGTGACTTCGAACGGCTTCACCGAGCACGGCCGGGCGGCCCGCACGGACATCATCGAGGCCAGCGCCCTGGCCTATCTCGTTGCGGTGAACAAGCTGCACAAGCGCATGCAGAGCGGCGAGGAGCCGGAGGAGAAGCCGCACGGCATGTAGGAGCCTGGAGGGGGGCCAGGGCCAGCAATCTGTTACAGCTCTGGCTCCTCTATCTCCGGCAGATCCTGCTCTGTCAGCTTCTCGGTTTTCTTCCTGGTGGAGGCGCGCTGGACGCCGGTGAAAGCCGTCATGATAGCGCTGAGCAGGAAGACAACCGCGCCCACGATGCCCACGGCCCACATCAGGCCGGTTGGAGTGGTGGCCACGAACTTGTCGGCCGCCTGGCTGGCCTGTTCGAGGGCATCGGGGTTCTCGGCAAGGATCTCCGCCACGCACGAGTTGATGTGCGCGAAGTACATCAAGGGAGCGATCATGCAGACCGCACCAGCAATCATGCCGACGATGTATGCTGCCATGGTCCCCTCCTCGTCTGAGCCCGGGTCTCTGACACTGCCGGCCCGCCCTGACCGGCGGGCGTCTTCTCTGATTTTACGGTCTCGCCCTCTGTGCGCGCAAGCCAATCCACAACCTTTCATACGGTGACACGCCCATGCAGCCGCAATACTACCCCGACCGCGAGCAGTTCCGCCAACTATGCACCGAGGGCAACGTGGTGCCCGTCTACCGCCAGCTCATGGCCGACGCGCTCACCCCCGTGCTCGCCTTCGAGAAGATAAGCCGCGACGGGCACGCATTCCTGCTGGAGAGCGCCAGCGGACCGGAGAAGATCGGCCGCTACTGCTTCCTGGGCTGCTCGCCGTTCGCCCTGTTCAGCGCCACCGGCGGCCAGGTGAGCATCCAGGAAGGCAGCCAGACCCGTTCGGTTCAGGCCGACGATCCCCTGGAGGAGTTCGGCGCCTACCTGGACCGCTTCTCGCTGGTGCCGGTGGAGGGCCTGCCCCGGTTCTCCTGCGGGGCGGTCGGCTACATGGCCTACGACGTCGTGCGCTTCGTCGAGGACCTGCCGGACTGCCCCCCGGACGATCGCGGCCTGCCCGACATCTTCTTCATGTTCTTCGACCAGGTGGTCATCTTCGACCACCTGAACAAGACCATCAAGGTGGTCTGCAGCCAGCGCACCGAGGGCAAGGAGCCGGACGCGGCCTACGACGAGGCCGTGGGCTGCATTGACGGACTGATCGAGCGGCTCAGGACGCCGGTCAGCGCTGTGACCGACGACATCGAGCCGTCCGGCGAGATCGCCCTGCCCTATGAGAGCAACTTCCGCAAGACGGACTACCTGGAGGCGGTGCGAGCGGCGAAGGAGTACATCCGCGCCGGCGACATCTTCCAGGTCGTCCCCAGCCAGCGCCTGGTCACCCGCACCGAGGCCCGGCCTTTCGACATCTACCGCGCCCTCCGCGTCATCAACCCCTCGCCCTACATGTTCTACCTCCACATGGGCGAGCTGAAGCTGATCGGCTCCAGCCCGGAGGTGATGGTCCGCGTGGAGAACCGGCGCGTCACCACCCGCCCCATCGCCGGCACGCGCCCGCGCGGCGAGACCGAGGAGGAGGACCAGCGCCTGGCCACAGAGCTACTGGCCGACCCCAAGGAGCGCGCCGAGCACACCATGCTGGTGGACCTGGGCCGCAACGACGTCGGCCGGGTCAGCAAGTACGGCACCGTCAGCCTGGACGAGCTGATGGTCATCGAGCGCTACAGCCACGTGATGCACATCGTCTCGAACGTCAGCGGCCAGCTCCGGGACGACCTCAGCGCCCTGGACGCGCTGAAAGCCTGCCTGCCCGCCGGCACCTTAAGCGGCGCGCCGAAGGTGCGGGCGATGGAGATCATTGACGAGCTGGAACCCACCAAGCGCGGACCCTACGGCGGGGCGGTCGGCTACTTCGACTTCAGCGGCAACATGGACACCTGCATCACAATCCGCACCGTGGTGCTGGACGGCGACCATGCCTACGTCCAGGCCGGCGGCGGCGTGGTAGCCGACTCAGTCCCGGAGCGCGAATTCGAAGAAACCCTCAACAAAGCAAAGGCGCTCTTGCGCGCCATCCAGGTCGCGCAGATGATGCGACCGTAGCCGGTCAGACCGGCCCGTTCGACTTCCTCCCTGGCCGAGGAGAAGCGCGATGTCAGGATATTGCTACGACGTGACCGACTTCGGGGCGCTCGTTGACGCGTCGGCCGTCTGCACCCAGGCGGTCCAGGAAGCCATAGACGCCTGTCACAGACACGGAGGAGGCGTCGTGCTCGTGCCGGCGGGCGAGTACGTAACCGGCACGCTCCAATTGAGAAGCCACGTGAACCTGCACCTTCTGCCGGGCGCCCGCCTGCGCGGCAGCACTAACCTGGAGGACTACCGCGCCGTCCGCTCCGGCGGGTGGCGACGCGGACTGATCTTCGCCGAGAACGCCGAGGACGTTTCCATCACCGGCGCGGGCGAAATCAACGGCAGCGGAAGCGAGTTCATGGACTGGGACCGTTACCGTGACACGCCTGACTACGACGCCGCCTTCACCCGCCAGGGCGCCGGGTTCCCATCCCCGCAGGGAATGACCGGCGATGGTCCGGTCGACTTCGACGGCCGGCCGGGCATGCTCATCGTGTTGGTGGACTGCGAGAACGTGGCGGTCCGCAATGTGACGCTCGCTGATTCCCCCGTGTGGACCATGCGGATCGGGTCATGCGACGACGTGCGCGTCAGCGGCATCACGATCCGCAACAACCTGGCCGTCGCCAACAGCGACGGCGTCCACGTGACGGGCTCGCGCAACGTGCGCATCTCCGACTGCGACCTGCGCTGCGGCGACGATGCGGTCTGCGTGACCGGCTTCGATAACGCCCCGTGGCGCAGCGATGCAGACGCCGACCTGAGCGCCCGTCGCGGCTATCACGATGGACCGTCGGAGAACGTCGTCGTCACCAACTGCGTGCTGCGTTCGCGCTCCAGCGGAGTGCGCATCGGCTACGGCGCTCGGGGCGTGCGGGACTGCGTCGTGCAGAACCTGACCATTTACGACTCGAACCGCGGCCTGGGCGTGTTCGCGCGTGACGCGGGCAGCATTGAGAACATCCTGTTCTCCAACGTCACAATCCGGACCCGCCTGATGGACGGCAACTGGTGGGGCAAGGGCGAGCCGATCCACGTCTCCGCCGTGCCCCGCGAGGGACAGGACGAGTTGGGCAGGATCCGCAACGTGCGGTTCCGCGACGTCATCGCGCAGGGGGAGGCGGGCATCGTGCTGTATGGAAGCGCCGGATCGCCGCTGGAGGACATCGCGCTCGAAGGCGTTCAGGTGACGGTCTCGCCCGGCGAGCAGTCGAGCCGATTCGGGGGCAACTTCGACCTCCGGCCCGCCGCGCGCATGGAACAGGCCATCTTCCGGCACGACATCCCGGGCATCTATGCGCAGCACGCCGACCGGCTGGCGCTGCGCCGGTGTAGTGTGCGGTGGGACGGCGAGCCGCCGAGCTACTGCTCGCACGCGCTGGAGTTACGGAACGTGCGCGAGTTGTCGCTGGAGGACTTCCGCGGGCGCCACGCCTTCCCGCAGACCGACGAGCCGGCGGTGCTGTTGGATGACGTGACCAGGGCCGGCGGCCGCGATTGACCGAAAGCCACCGCTCGAAGCACGAGCCCGACGCTCTCCCCGCGCAGCAGCAACCGGCGGCGGCGTGGTAGCCGACTCAGTCCCCGAGCGCGAATTCGAAGAAACCCTCAACAAAGGCCCTCCTGCGCGCCATCCAGGTGGCCCAGATGATGCGGGGGTAGCGGAACAGGGGCAGCTCAAACGTCGGACGCCGGCGGCCAGGATGGCGGCGATATGGCGGCGGCGTTCGCCTGGACTGAGCTTGCCGAATGTGTCAGGACTCAGATCGGCCTCGGTCGGATGCATAGGCGGGTCCTATGCTACTCTGCGAAGTAGCTTCCACCCTCCGTAGCAAAGCTACTGCGGAGGAGCGGTCGCTACGAAGCACGAGTCGAGCTTCGCCCACGATGACCTCGGCCCTGAGCCTGTCGAAGGGCCGCCGGTGCGGCGTCGGGCAGGACGGTGTACTCTCTCTGTTGTTTACTTACCCCGTCGGAGTTCGAAACGTCGAGATTGGGGCGCGACACACGGGGCGGGAAACCAGAGGTGCCGGGGGACGCCACGCATAACTTGCCCGGATGTGGAGCGCGCCGAAGCGGCCCGGCATACCCTAGCCCACATTATTCACGGGGTTGAGGCCGGCTCCAAGTGAAAAGGCCCCCTGAGCTGGTACAATGGGCGCGAGAGCTTCCATCGTTCCCACTACCAAGGAGGCCTTCTCGTGACAGAGTGTCCGAAGCAGCTTTCGTTCGAGTTCTACCAGGATAAGCAGCTTGCCTGTGATTTCAAGGGCGGACAGA
>JAWOCH010000119.1:0-4490 GCA_046483865.1 Candidatus Brocadiia bacterium
TCTGTCCGCCCTTGAAATCACAGGCAAGCTGCTTATCCTGGTAGAACTCGAACGAAAGCTGCTTCGGACACTCTGTCACGAGAAGGCCTCCTTGGTAGTGGGAACGATGGAAGCTCTCGCGCCCATTGTACCAGCTCAGGGGGCCTTTTCACTTGGAGCCGGCCTCAACCCCGTGAATAATGTGGGCTAGGCACTCCCTCCGCGCTCGCGTGCATAAGTCCCAGAAGGAACTGCGCGCAACCGTTTCCGCCTTCGGCTGCTTGTTTGATGTTCCGTGCTGCGTCGCTTTGCAGCGCGACGCAGAGCGTCGGGTGAATTGGATGCGATCTAGACCATGCTTCACCTAGCACCGAGACAGCGCTGGTGTAGTCCCCCGATACGACACACTCTTTAAGCCGCTGCTCGTACGCCAGCCGGTCCCTCAGGTCCCCCTCCACCTGCTCCAGTACCACCCGTATCCGGTCCTCCTCCACGCCAGCTTTCAGCCCTCTCACCCTGGCTCCCGCCTTCTCCGACGTTTCTGCGAACCCGAGCTCGACGAGCAGTTTCTCGATCCTCTCCTCAATGCTTCCGGTCTTGGAAGGCGCGGCGATACCCAGCTCCTCGAGGACCTTAGCGCTCGCGACCTTCTGCGCCTCTTCCAGGAATTGAGCCTCCTGAGTGTTCTCAACATCCTGCGGGCGTCTGCTACGGTCCCTCTCCGTGGTGCTTCGGGAAGAGTCAGTGGCTACGAGAGGTGCCTCTCCGGGATGGGCCAGTGCATTGTTGGCAATAGGTGCGCTCACCAGGGCGACTGCGGTGAGGCTGAAGAGAAACTTCCTGCCTTGCATAGTTGCCTTTCCTCCTTGGACGCCTTGGGTAGCATATTGGTGTCCATCTGCAGTGTATAACGGACCGCTATTCATATGTCAAGCCGCCAGAAGTAGTCGGGCATGCCGAACAGAATGTTCGGGTCCCCAGATGCCGTGGGCCTGTGGTTCGAATCGCATGGTGCGGCGCAGCTCGAGCGCGGAAGCTTGCGCGCATTCGTATCCCGACGTTCGGCTGCTAACTCGGTATGCGCCACAGTGTTCTCGGCGGCCCCGCCCCAGGTGGACACGCTTTGAGCTTTGCCTCTTCCCTACAGCCGCTCGGCGAGTAGGTCGCACAGCGCGCGGGCGATCTCCCCCTTCGTTGCGGGCCGGGCCAGGACGCGGCCGCGGGGGTCAATCACCAGCACGGGGTGGGTCTCTCCCCGGATGCGCGACAGGTCGTTGGCGACGGCCAGGTCGGCGCGGTTGGCGCGCAGCGACTCCAGGGCCCGGCGGCGCAGCTCCTCGTCGTCCACCCCGACCTCCAGCTTGAACTGCACCAGCAGGGCCTCCGGCGCCCACCGGCGGATGCTTTTTATGACCTTCGGGCCCCGGACCAGGCGGATGGTCCACTCCTCCTCGCCCGACGGCTTCTTGCCCGCCTGCGGCTCGGCCGGGAGGTAGTCGAGGACGGCCATGGCGTGCAGCACGGCATCCGGCGACTGCGGACCGGTCAGTTCCGCCTCCAGGGCCTCCAGCAGGTCGGGCACCGTCTCGATGTCCACCACCTGCAGGCGCCCTTCATTCCCGCGATCCGGCAGCGCGCTGTTCGGGCCGGCGATGAGGACGACCTCCGCTCCCCGGCCCAGCGCGCCGGCGGCCATCGCCGCCCCCAGGCGCCCCGTCGAGCGGTTGCTCACGTAGCGCACGGCGTCCAGGTCGGCCCGCGTGGGGCCGCTGGTGATCAGGATGCGGCGGCCGGTCAGGTCTTCTGCCATGCGCCGTACGCTACCGGCGTGCCGCAGCGGGCGCAAGTGCGACGATGCGCGCATTGCGCCGGCGCGTTTGGTAGAGCCGAATGTGGCACGGCCGCCCCCGGCCGTGGTCCTGTTGCCTGCCCCGGCCGAGGGCGGCCGGGCTACATGTCCCTTTGTGCCGGCCACAGTGGCGACGGGGTTGCACGGCGGGGCGATTCTGCTACAATGCCGGCGCCCGAGGAGCTTTCCCGTCGCCGGGTCGGATTCCCCCCTGCCCGGCCCCTGCGCGACATTGCGAGCACCATGAGCGAACAACAGATACAATCCATAGCGGGAACCGAGGACGTGCTGCCCTCGCAGTGGGCCTACTGGCGGCGGCTCTACGGCGCGGCGGAGCGGCTGTTCGAGCGCTACGGATACGGCCGCATACGGACCCCCGTGCTGGAAGAGAGGCGCCTGTTCATCAAGGGCACCGGCGAGACCACCGACGTGGTGCAGAAGGAGATGTACACCATCCCGTCGGGCGGCGATGAGGACGACCCCGCCGACGGTGTCTCGCTGCGCCCGGAGGGCACCCCGCCGGTCATCCGCAGCTACCTGGAGCACAGCCTGCACAAGGGCCAGACCTTCCGCAAGCTCTACTACGTCGGCCCGATGTTCCGCCACGAGCGGCCGCAGCGGGGCCGCCTGCGCCAGTTCCATCAGCTCGGCGTCGAAGCCGTCGGCAGCGCCAGCCCCCTGCTGGACGTGGAGACGATACTGCTGGCGGCGGGCATCTTCCGCGAAGCAGGGCTGGAGGGCTTCGAGACCTACGTCAACTCGATGGGCTGCTCGGAGTGCCGCCCCGGCATCCGGGACCGGCTGCGCGAGCTGCTGCGGGGGCGGGAGGAGGAGCTGTGCGGGGACTGCGTGCGCCGGCTGGACCGCAACGTGTTCCGCGTGCTGGACTGCAAGAAGGAGCCCTGCCGCCAGGTGACGGCCGACCTGCCGCCGATCACCGGGATGCTCTGCGAGGATTGCTCGGCGCATCACGACGCCGTCCGGCGCGGCCTGGAACGGGAGGGGGCGACCTTCCAGGAGGACCCCCACCTGGTGCGCGGGCTGGACTACTACACCCGCACGGTCTACGAGATCAAGCACCCGTCCCTGGGAGCGCGGGACACCATCTGCGGCGGGGGGCGCTACGACGACCTGGTCGAGCTTCTGGGCGGACCATCGTTGCCCTGCGTGGGCTTCGCCATTGGTGCGGAGCCGACGCTTCTGGCCATGGAGGCGGAGCTTGGGCCCGCGCCCGAGCAGGCGCCGGCGCCGGAAGTCTACATCGTGTGCTTCGAGGACGAGGTGCGCGAGGAGTGCTTCGCCCTGGCCGGCGAGCTGCGCCGCGCGGGCGTCTCGGCGGACCTGGACTACGAGGGGCGCAGCGCGAAGTCCCAGATGCGCGTGGCGGACCGCTCGGGCGCTCCGCTGTGCTTCCTGATCGGCGGGCGCGAGGTGGAGAACGAGGAGGCGCTCATCAAGGACATGGCCACCGGCGAGCAGTGGACGGCGCCCCGGCGGGAGGCCGCCGAGGCGGTGCGCAGCTACCTGTCCGACAAAGGGGGATAGAGCGATGGCTGAGCAGAGCGCGCAGGAGCTGATAGCGCAACTGCGGAACTTCCGCACGCGCAGCCGGGCGGCGGACCGACTGGTGGCGATGGGCCA
Organism: Candidatus Brocadiia bacterium; assembly: GCA_046483865.1. Classification (GTDB taxonomy): domain Bacteria; phylum Planctomycetota; class Brocadiia; order SM23-32; family SM23-32; genus JAWOCH01. The sequence continues at coordinate 3,470 of JAWOCH010000119.1, forward strand.
GGAGGCCGTCGGGCCGCTGCTGGAGGCCCTCGACCAGGAGGGCCAGGAGGGCGCCCGATGGGCCATCCTGAACTGCCTGGGCGAGCTGGCCGCCGAGGAGGCCGTCCCGACCATCGCACAGTACCTGGACGATCCCGACTACCAAACGGTCGCCCATGATGCGCTGGTCAAGATCACCGGCCGCGACATGGGCCTGGTGGCCAGGGACTGGCTACGTTCGGTGGGTCGGCAGGCACCCGCAGCGGCAGAGCAGGGCCAGTTGGACGATGGCCGCCTGGTCGAGCTTGCCCTGGAGGACTCCGGCGCCCGGCTGGCCGAGGAGTCGGATGAACGCTACTCGGTCAGCCTGCCCGTGGGGCCAGGACACCGGCGGGACGTGTCCGTGCTCTTCGGGCTGACCGACCACGAGGACTCGCCCATCGTCGTGATCTACTGCGACTGCGGCGAGGCCGCGCCGGAGCACTACGAGACGGTTCTGCGCCGCAACCTGCGCATGCCCTACGGCGCGGTGTCGCTGCGGGACGTGGGCGGCACGCCGCACTTCGTCATGTTCAACACCATCCTGCGGGAGGGGCTAAGCCCTGCCGAGCTGCGCAAGAGCATCTTCACCGTCGGCGAGCGGGCGCAGCGCGTCGCCGAGGAAATCTGCGACTGACGGTCCCCCGGGGACCGACCGAAGAGGGCCGGAATCCATGCTGAAGCGAACACACACCTGCGGGGAGCTGCGGGCCGAAGACACCGGTGAGGAAGCCGTCCTCAGCGGCTGGGTTGCCAACTGGCGCGACCACGGAGGGCTGGCGTTCATTGATCTGCGCGACCGGTTCGGGCTGACCCAGGTGGTCTTCCGCCCGGAGGTGGACCAGGAGCTGCACCGGCGCGCCCGCGAGCTGCGGGCGGAGTTCTGCATCAGCGTCCGCGGCACCGTGGCGCGTCGCCCGCCGGAGATGGAGAACCCCGACCTGCCCACCGGACAGGTCGAGCTGGTGGCCGCCGAGATGGAGCTGCACAGCGCCAGCGAGAC
>JAWOCH010000198.1:0-3196 GCA_046483865.1 Candidatus Brocadiia bacterium
GCAGCGGGGACTACGACCTGATCTTCCTGGACTTCCACCTGGAGGCGGGGCTGAGCGGGTTGGAGGCGCTGGCCCGCATCCGGCCGCTGGCCCCCGAGCTGCCCGTCATCGTGCTGACCGGGACTCACGCCGTGCAGCCGGCCGTCGAGATGATCAAGAACGGAGCGGTGGACTACCTGCTGAAGGACAACTTCGACCGCTCCGTGCTCGAGCGCTCCATCCGCTACGCGCTGGAGGAACAGCGCCTGACGAGCGAGCGCCAGGAGGCCTACGACGCGCTGCGGCGCAGTGAGAATCGGTTCCGCTCCCTGTTCAACGGCATACCGGACATCGTGCTGGTGCACGACCGCCACGGGGTGATCCTGCACGCGAACGACGTCGGCGCGCGCAGGCTTGGCTGGTCACAGCAGGACCTGGCCGGCGTCTCCCTTCAAAGCATCATGGCTCCCGAGTTCGCCGACAGGGTCGAGCAGCGGGCGCGCCGGGCGCTGGAGGACGGGGTCTTCAGCTACTCGGCGGCCTACCTGTCCCGCACCGGTCGGCGTATCGAGGTGGAGATCAACCAGCGGCGTATTGAGTTCGAAGCCCGTCCGGCGGTTCTGAGCGTGGGGCGGGACGTGACCGAACGCCGCCACGCCGACCGCGCCTTCCGGGAGAGCGCGGGGCGGTTCCACAGCGTGCTGCAGAGCTTCCGCGACGTGGCCTACCGCTGGGTGCTGCGCCGGGGCACGTTCAGCTACGTCAGCCCTTCGGTGGAGGAAGTCCTGGGCTTCACCCCCGCCCAACTGATCAGCATGGGCGCGAAACAGGTCTACCGCCGCATCCACCCTGAAGACGCCCGGCGATACAGGGAGCAGACCGAGAGGCTGCTGCGCCATCCCGGCGAGGAGCGTCCCGAGAGCCTGGCCGAGTACCGCATCCGACGCGCCGACGGACGCTACGTGTGGGTCAGCGAAAGCCGCAACGTGACCACCGACAGAGCGGGCCGCCCCACGGCGGTGGTGGGCAGCCTGCGCGACGTGACCAGCCGACACAGGGCCGAGGAGGCCATCCGCCAGAGCGGCCGGCAACTGGAAGCCGCGCTCAGCCAGGTGCCCGAGTGGGTCTACGTAAAGGACAGCGAGTTGCGCTACCTGTACGTGAACGAAGCATTTGCCTCGGCGCGGGGACGCACAGCTCAGGAGATCGTCGGCAAGTCGGACAACGACCTGTTCCCCGCGCAGATCGCCCGGCGCTACCGCAGCGAGGACCGGCGCATTCTCGAAGAGGGTGAAGCCGTCGTGCTTGAGCCTGCGCACGGGGAGGCCTTGCCCGACGACGACCACGGCCACCGGTGGACCAAGATACCCGTGAGGGACCAGGAGGGCCAGCTCTGTGCGCTGGTGGGGGTCTGTGGCTCACCGGCGCGGCAGCAGCGCCTCGAGCAGATGCTGCTGCACTGGGCGGCGCTGACCAGGTCCTCGGCAGACGGGATCCTGGGCGTGTCGCTGGACGGCACCGTGCTGAGCTGGAACCCCGGCGCTGAGACGCTCTACGGATACAGCGCGGAGGACATGTGCGGCCGCTCGGTGGTCATGCTGGACCCGGAGGGAGCAGACGGCGCGCTGCCGGACGTGCTGAAACTGGCGGCCGGCGGGGAGTCGGTGCGCGACTTCGAGACCGTCCATGTCAGCAGCGACGGCCGCCCGGTCCCGGTGGCCCTGAGCATGGCACCCCTGATGGGCACCGACGGGGAGGTGGCGGGCGTATCAATCATCGCCCGGGACATCGCGGAGCGCAAGGAAGCCGAGCAGCGGCTGCGTGCCTCCGAGCACCAGTACCGCACCACGCTGAACGCCATGGGCGACGCCATCCACGTCGTCGATGGGGACCTGCGCATCGTGCTGGTCAACCCGGCTCTCCAGACGTGGTTGGAGGAGCTGGGGCTGAAGGGCGAGATCGCCGGCGGCACTGTCCGGGAGGCGTTCCCCTTCCTGCCCGAGCAGGTGGAGGCGGAGTACGAGCGCGTCTTCCGGACCGCCCAGATGCTGCGCACGGAGGAGACCACGGAGGTAGGCGGCAGGCACATCATCACCGAAACGCGCAAGATCCCCGTGGTCGAGAATGGCCAGGTCATCCGGGTGGTGACGGCCATACGCGACGTGACCGAGCACCGCCGCGCCCAGAAGGCCCTGGAGGAAAGCGAGAGACGATACCGCGAGCTGTGGGATCAGGCCCCGGCCGCCTACCACATCATCGACCCCGAAGGCATCATCCAGCGTGTGAACCAGACGGAACTCGACATGCTGGGCTACGGGGCGGAAGAGATGGTCGGCCACAGCATCTTCGATTTCGTCAGGCCCGACCAGCGAGCGGAGGCGCGTCAGCGGTTCCAGGCCAAGCTGGCCGGCCAGCGCCCGCCGAAGGCCGTCAACCGCGCCTATGTCAGAAAGGACGGCTCGGAGGTCTACGTCTCCATTGACGACGTGATGGAACGGGACTCCGAGGGCGACATCGTCTCCATCCGTACCACGATGGTGGACGTGACCGAGCAGGTCGAGCTGCGCGAGAAGCTGCGCGCCAGCGAGCAACGCTTCCGGCTGCTGGTCAACACGGTGCTGGACGGCATCAGCATCTGCGAATGGGATCCGGAGACCGGCCGGCGGAAGATGGTCTACTGCAATGACCGGCTGGTGGAGATGTCCGGCTATTCGCGTGAGGAACTGATGGCCGCCGGGGACCTGAACGAACTGGGCGTCTCCTACCTGAGCGAGGAGGAGGAGCAGCGCAACCGCCAGCGGCTTCTGGAGGGCCTGCCCGCCCGCGGCACCGCCTCCTGGAAGCGGCCCGACGGCAAGGAGAACATACAGGAGTGGTCCGCCGTGGCCGTTCCGGTGGGACGGAACTACCACATATTCGGAGTGGATAGGGACATCACCGAGCGCGTCCGTGCGGAAGAGGAGCAGCGCCGCCTCGAGGAACAGGTGCGACGAACGCAGAAGCTGGAAAGCCTCGGCGTGCTGGCCGGGGGCATAGCCCACGATTTCAACAATCTGCTGACCGGCGTCCTGGGCAACGCCGGGCTGGCACTGGCCGACCTGCCGCCCGACTCACAGGCCAGGTTTCGACTTCAAACGGGAGAAATAATTGTCGCCAGACGGGAATTATAGTTGTCGCTGGTCACCTTATTGATCGGCGCGTCATTTTGAGTGCCGAG
>JAWOCH010000200.1:0-3721 GCA_046483865.1 Candidatus Brocadiia bacterium
GCCGCGTCCACTACTCCCTCCAGCACGCTGATAAGCCGCTTGCCGGCGCCACGGTAGAAGTTGCCCAGCAACACGTCCAGGTCTATCGAGTTCGGCCCGGTTACCAGCACGGTGTTCAGGTCATGCGAGAGCGGCAGGACCCCGTCGTTCTTCAGCAGCACCAGGGACTTCAGCGCCGTCTCCCGCGCCAGGGCGACGTGCTCGGGGCAGTGGATGGCCTCCTTGCCGATATCCGTGTAGGGCACCTTCTCCGGATCGTCGAACATGCCCAGCCGGAAGCGTGTGGCGTAGATGCGCTTCAGCGCCCGGTCTATGTCCTCCTCGGCGACAAGCCCCTGCGCAACGGCGTCCGGCAGTTCCTCGTAGCAGTGAGAGCCGATCTCCATGTCGCATCCGGCCAGCAGGGCCTGAACCGCCGATTCCAGCGCCGTGGACGTGACGTGGTGGTGCTCGTCCATGCCGCCGATGGCGCCGGCGTCGGAGGTGACGAAGCCCTGGAAGTCCCACCGGCCGCGCAGGATCTCTTTCAGCAGTGTCTCGCTGCCGGCGCACGCCTCGCCGTTGACCCGATTGTAGGTGGCCATCACACTCGCCACGCCGGCGTCAATCAGCTCCTTGAACGCCGGCAGGTAGGTCTCGTGCAGGTCCTTCTTGGTGGTGCGGGCGTCGAAGGCTTGCCGCAGGTGCTCCGGGCCGCTGTGCACGGCCAGGTGCTTGGCGCAACCCATCGCCTTCAGGTAGCGCGGATGGTCCCCCTGTAGGCCCCGGATGAACGCGGCGCCCATCCGCCCGGTCAGGAACGGGTCCTCGCCGTAGGTCTCCTGCCCCCGGCCCCAGCGCGGGTCGCGGAAGATGTTGATGTTCGGCGTCCAGAAGGTGATGCCGATGTATGGGCTCGACCATGCCTCGTCGTGGTACTTGGCGCGCGCTTCCGTGCCGGTGGCGCCCGCAACGCGCTCGATAAGCTCGGTGTCGAACGTTGCCGCCAGGCCGATGCTCTGGGGGAAGATGGTCGCGCGGCCGGTGTGGACCAGGCCGTGGAGGCACTCCCCACCCCAGGAGTAGGCCGGCACGCCCAGGCGCTCGACGGCGGGGCTGCGCGACCGGAGCTGGGCGATCTTCTCCTCCAACGTCATCCGGCCGACCAGGTCAGCGACCCGCTGCTCGACCGGTAGCGATTCGTCCTGGAACGGGAACTCCTGCTCGCTCTGTCCAGGCATGGCTGCCTCGCGTCTGGTGGTTCGGGAGCGGGGATTCTACGCGCCGGGCAGGGCAAGTGCAAGCAGGCAAGCAGGGAGCAGTGAGCCGGGAGCAGGGAGCAACGGCGAAACAGCAAAGGCGCGCGGGAGCGTGGGTAGTGGCCAGTCGGCGAGGCGCGGCTGCCGTTCTCGCCTTCTCACCTGTTCTACTGCTCGCCTGCTCTGTCCCGCCGGAGGCGGGACTGCTCCCTGCTCCCTGCTCCCGGCTACCCTGTCGGCCGCTCAGTTGATATCCCGCTGGGCCGTGGCTATCGTGCATCCACCGACCGTCCGAAACGCGACAGGAGGCCACCGTGAGCAAGGCAACGAGGCCGAACATCCTCTGGGTCAGTTTCGAGGACACCAATCCCTACTACGGCTGCTACGGCGACCCCGTGGCCCGGACGCCGAACCTGGACGCTCTGGCGGCCGAGGGATGCCGCTGGCCGAAGACGTTCTCCACCGCCGGCGTCTGCGCTCCGGCGCGCTCGGCCATCATCACCGGCGTCTATCCCATCTCCGCCGGCACGCACCACATGCGCACCGCGCACACCAACGATGCCGCCCCCGAGCTGCCCACGCCGTACTCCGCCGTCGTGCCGCACTACGTCCGGTGCTTCACTGAGTATCTGCGCGCCGCCGGCTACTGGTGCACCAACAACGTGAAGACCGACTACCAGTTTGCGCCCCCGTTCACCGCCTGGGACGAGCTGAGCACCGAGGCCCACTGGCGCAGCCGCCCCGACCCGGACCAGCCGTTCTTCGCCGTGTTCAACCCGACGCGCACCCATGAGAGCGGCATGTGGCCGGACAAAGGGCCGGAGCCGGCGTTCGACCCCGACGATATGCGTCTGCCGCCGTACTTCCCGGACACGCCGAAGGTGCGCGAGGCGATGGCGCGCATGTACACCAACATCGAACGTAGCGATCAGCAACTCGGCGAGCTGCTCGGACAGCTTGAGGAGGACGGCCTGGCCGAGAACACGGTGGTCTTCCACTGGAGCGACCACGGCCCGCTGCCGCGCGGCAAACGCTGGCCCTACGACTCCGGCGTCCACGTGCCCATGATTGTCCGCCGGCCCGGACACATCGAGCCGGGCACCGTCAGCGACCGGCTGCTCAGCACGATTGACCTCGGCCCCACCGTGCTGTCCATCGCCGGCCTCCAGATACCGTGGCACATGCAGGGCAGGGCGTTTCTCGGCCCGCAGGCCGGCGGGCCGCGGCAATACGTGTTCATGTCGCGCGACCGCTACGACGAGTCCTACGACATGATGCGCGCCGCGCGCGACCGGCGCTATAAGTACATTCGGAACTACCGGCCGGACCTGCCTTACCTGCTGTGGATCCCCTACCGCAACCGGCATCCCATCATGCAGGAGATGTGGCGACTGCATCTGGCCGGCGAGCTGGAGGGCCCGCAGAAGCTCATGTTCCAGCCCAACCGCCCGGTCGAGGAACTCTACGACACCGTCGAGGACCCCTACGAGGTGAAGAACCTGGCCGAGAGCGCCGACTACCGGGACGTGCTGGAGCGCATGAGGGCGGCGCTGGACGCCTGGCGCGAGGAGGTCGGCGACAGGGGCGAGGTGTCCGAGGCCGAGATGGTCGAGGGCTGGTATCCCGGCGGCCAGCAGCCCCAGACCGCCTCGCCCGTCTTCGTGCCCATCTGCGAGGAAAGCCCCGGCACCGGCCCCGCGCCCGACGGCGGCGAATACGCCGGCCCGCTGCTGGTGCAGCTCTACTGCGCGACCCAGGGCGCCTCCATCGGCTACACCTTCGAGGAGGCCGAAGACCCCCACTGGCAGCTCTACACCCAGCCCATCCCCGTGCCCCCCGGCACCACGAAGCTCCGCACCAAGGCCATCCGCATAGGCTATGCGGAGAGCGAGGAATCAACCGCCGCTTTCACCGTCACCGGCCCGGCCTGAGACCGCAGGCGGCGCGTGGAGTTTGACGGGTCGGCCTGATGCATCTACACTGCCCGTTCCCTATCCGGAGGAGGTCACATGCCGTCGCGCCGGCCGAATATACTGCTGATTGTGTGCGACCAGATGACGCCGCTGCTTACGGGGGCTTACGGGCATCCGGTGGTGCAGACGCCGAACCTGGACCGGCTGGTCGAGCGCGGCGTGCGTTTCGACGCGGCCTACAGCCCGGTGCCCATTTGCGCGCCGGCGCGGGCCTGCATGATGACCGGCCGCTACGGCTCGCGCATCAGCATCTACGACAACGCGACGGCGCTGCACTGCGACGAGCCGTGCTTCACGCATTGCCTGGCGCTGGCCGGATACGACAATGTGCTCTGCGGCAAGATGCACTTCGTCGGGCCGGACCAGCTCCACGGCTACCGCGCGCGACTCGTGCGCAACATCTACCCCGCCGGCTTCGTCTGGACGCCGGAGCGCGACTACGAGGGCAAGCCCTTCGCCCGGCAGTGCCTGCCACCGGGTGACTGGATCCACGCCACCGCCTACCTGGAG
>JAWOCH010000234.1:0-5587 GCA_046483865.1 Candidatus Brocadiia bacterium
GCGTCGCGTTCAGCCAACTCCTGCCGGACCTGTTCCAGTGACTTCCGGCGTCCGGCCTCGCGCAACTCCTTCCAGCGCCGCCGCGCACGCTCCTTCAGCGAGGCGCTCAGGTAGAACTTCAGGTCGGCGTCCGGGAAGACCTCCGTCCCCTGGTCGCGTCCCTCGCTGACCAGATCGCCTTCGCGGGCGAACTGGCGCTGGTGTTTGCGCATAGCCGCCCGCACATCCGGCTCATCGGCCAGATGGTATATGTTGCGCGTCACGCGAGGATTGCGTATCTCCTCGGTGACGTCTTGTCCATCGCAAAGCACCCGACCGTCCGGCTCCAGCTCGATGCGCGTGCTGCGCACCAGCGCGGCCAGCTCGCCGGGGGCCTCCAGGTCGGCGCCGGTCTGCAGCGCCTTCCAGGTAGCGGCCCTGTACATCGCACCGGTATCCAGGTAGCGGAACCCGAGCCGGGATGCCAGCCGCCGGGCGGCGGTGCTCTTGCCAGCCGCCGCCGGACCGTCCACTGTGATGATCAAGGCCGGTTCCTCTAACCCGGGTATCTCACGGAGCTTCGCCGGCGGGCAGGCAGGCACTGACTATAGCAGAGAACCCGTAGTTGCGCAACCGCATTCCTGACCGTACAGACCGCAGAGCACGCCGGGAATGCAGAGGCGCAACGGCATGACAGGATGGACAGGATGAACAGGATGGGCAGGATGACGCCCGGGGGAAGGCGCACGGTCCGAGCGGGCCGTAACCTGCAGAATCCGGACTTCATAGCTGTTCTTCCTCCCGGCGACTGGCCTGCAGCCGGGCCACTTCGTGGAGTTGTCGGATGACCAGCTCGACGGCCCGCTCGGGGTCATCGGTCAACTCGAACAGGTTCCGATCCTCCGGGCTGATGTAGCCGCGCTCGGCCATGGTGCTTTCGACCCAACCTATCAGGTCGCGCCAGTATTCGGAGCCGAACAGCACGACGCCGAAGTTCGGGTTGCGCTCGGTCTGCACCAGCGTCAGCGCCTCGAACAGCTCGTCCATCGTGCCGTAGCCGCCGGGGAACAGGATGAAGCCGACCGAGTACTTCAGGAACATGACCTTGCGGACGAAGAAGTAATGGAACTCGAGCATCAGGTCCAGGTATTCGTTCGGCTCCTGCTCCTGGGGCAGCTCGATGTTGAGCCCCACCGACAGGCCGCCGCCCTCCTGTGCGCCGCGGTTCGCCGCACCCATCAAGCCCTTGCCCCCACCGGTGATGACTGCGATGTCGCGCTCGGCCAGCAAGCGCGCGGTGCGCCGCGCCGGCTCGTAGTAGTCGTCGGATTCCGGGGCGCGGGCGCTGCCGAATATGGCAACGGCCGGCCCGACCTTGCTGAGCTGCTCGAAGCCCTCCACGAACTCGCTCATGATGCGGAACACCCGCCACGTGTCGGTCCGGGTGAACCCCTTGCTCTGGGAGGCGGCGTCGAGCAGTTCAAAGTCGTCCTCCACACTGCGGCGGCCCCAGCGGCTGTCAGCATCGTCGTGCATGCGTTTCTTCAACTCGGTAGTTCCTCTCTCAGTGGCTATTCCAGCGACGCCTGCACGATTCTACGCGGCCCGGCCCCCCGTGCGCAAACCGGCGACCGGGCCGGTATGCGGCGCTTCGTTTGACAACTGGCCCGTATCGTATATAACACGCTTGGGACCCGTGTTCCTGCGACGTGAGGAGAACGCTATGGGCGACGAAGGGCTGGAAACTTTCGAGGTGTCCGAACCGGCCGAGCCCGAACCGGAACCGGAGAGGCCGTCCAGACCAGAGAGGAGAGGAGCAGCCGTGGCCGAGAAAAGGTATCTCTGCATCACCATTGTGGATCACACGCCGGTCATCGAAGGCACTGACGAGGAATCGTACGTCAACGTGCGCATCCCCGTCGCTCTGGCCGAGGCCGGACTCCGACTGGTGCCCGAGGGCAAAATGGGCAAGCTGGATCCCGAACTGGTCGTGGACATGATCGAAGAGGGGGCCGTCGGGGAACTGGTCAACATCAAGGACGAGCGCAAGTCCATCAGCATCCGCGTCGAATAGCGCGGACGCGCAAGATCCTCGCAGCACGGAACGCCTCCCGGCGTCGGGGGGCGTTCTGCCATTGGAGGCTCACGCTCCGAACTCCTTCCGCAGCGCCTGCGCAAGCTCACCGCTGAATCGGTCCCCGAACAGCGAGCGCGCCGAGGCCGCCACCGACGCGCTGAGCGCGGGCGCGGCAGGCCGGCGCCGGTTGCATGGGTAGCCGAAGGCCCCCTCCTGCACCGACAGAACCGGCGGGCGGGACGTGGTCAGGCTCAGCGGCCACAGCACGCAACTCTCCGGCTTCGTCCGCAGCGGGTCCAGCCCCCGGTCGAGCGCTGCAGAGTGGAGCGCGCACAGTATACGCCCCTCGGCGTCTTGGTAAGCCAGCCGGCACAGGCCGTCCTCTCCCCTGGCCAGTGCGTAGACATCCGGCCCCAGCCGCCGGAACAGCTCCCTCGCGTCGCTGTCCCGCAGGTGAGCAACGTGGCGAGCCGCCGCCGGCAGCAGTCCGGCGATGCGCTCCCGCTCCCCGTCCTCCAGGAACACGTCGTAATCGGCGCAGCAGCAGCCCGACTTCCGGCACAGGTTCGGGTCGCACTGATGCTCCAGCTCCGCCAGCGCCGGCAGGTCCACCAGCAGATCTCCCACGCGGACCAACCGGTCAGCCCAATCAGCGTGGAGCGGCTGCATCGGGGCCACCTCCGCGCATGGCACGAGGGTAGAACTCACGCCGGGCGCCAGCGCTCGTAATGGACTATCTGCTCCAGGTCCTTGCGCGCCTTGGCGGCAGGCCACTCGGCGGGATAGCCCAGCGGCACCAGCTCGATGACCTCGACCGAGTCCGGGATGCCCAGTGCCTCGCGCACCTTGTCGGGGTCGAAAGCCCCCACCCAGCATGTGCCCAGCCCCAGGGCGCGGGCGGCCAGTGTCAGGTGGTCGGTGGCGATGGCAACGTCTATCAGGTGGCTGGGGTGCCCGCAGGACATGACGTGGTCGTGGTCGGCGGCACAGGCGACGATGACCACCGGCGCCTGGCCGACGAATTGCTGCCCCTTTGCGGCCTCGACCAGTTGGCGGCGGCTGTCCTCGTCGCGCACGACGACGAACCGCCACTCCTGCGCGTTGCCGGCCGAGGGTGCCCTCCGGGCGGCCTCCAGCACTTTGGTCAGTTTATCCTCTTCCACCTCGCGGTCCTGGTAGGAGCGGATGCTCCGACGGCTCTCAATGGCTTCGAAAAAGTCCATATTCACCTCCATCGCTGCCGGTAGACGGTCCCTCTTCCCCTCAGGTGGATTGTAGGCCGCGCAGCAGGGGCAGTCAACGCCGTGTCCTGCGGCGGCTTTGCGCCCCGTGGCGGCGTCCGTATAATGACCCGCACGTCCCCCTGTCGGGAGCATGTGCATGAAGACGCTGTCCGTCACGCTTGCGGCGGTTCTGCTGTGGGCCACCACTGCGGCGGCCGAAGCCCCGCGCGCCGTGTGCTTCAGAACCGGCTCCGGACGGGTGGCAGGGCGCCTTGAGGCCATTCGCGACGGCCGGCTCTTCCTGCGCACCGATTCCGGAGAGCAGACGCACAGCCTGGAGGATTTCCGGGAGATCACCTTGCCCGGGCGCGAACCCTCACCCGTGCGCTCGCCGCTTCGCCTGCATACGCGCGCGGGCGGGGTGTTGATGGTGCGCGAACTGGAGACCGGGAAGGAACCGGAGACGGTGGATCTGACCGGCTACGGATGGCGTGCAGCCGGACTGCCCCTCGAGCAGGTGGCCGCCGTGGTCGGCCGGCGGTTCCTGGAAGACGCTGCGGCGCCGGAGCAGGAGCGCCTGCGGCAGACCCGCCTGGAGCCCCCGGTCGGGGAGGACCTGCTGCTGCTGCGCGGTGAGCAAGAGGCGACCGGATGCATCGTCGCGGGACTCGGGACCGAAGGGCCGTCCATACTGCGCGACGACGAACGAGTCACGCCGACGTGGGATGAGGTGGCCTGGCTGGTGCTGTCGCCGATCGGTCCGGCCGAGTCGGCAGGCGAGCCCGTCCACACCGTGACGCTGGTGCACGGATCGCGCCTGCGCGTCGGTTCGCTGGAGCTTGGGCATGGGTCCCTGACGGCCAAACGCGGAGCCACCAGCTACACCATCGAGGGGGAGCGGCTCCAGTGGATGCGCGTTGCGCCGCTTCGCTACCGCTACCTGAGCGATCTGCCGCCGGCGGAGACGCAGACCGAGCCCTGGCTTGACGTGGTCTGGCCGCCACGCACGGACGCCTCTGTGACCGGAGCGCCCATCCGCCTGGGCGTCGCGGGGCCACCTGCGGCGTCGGAGCTCCTCCGGGGTGCTCGAACGCATCACCATCGTCGCGCCTCCTTGCATATGCCCCCGCGACGCGCCCAACGCGGCCAGATCCAGTTTCCGGCCGGACCCCTAGGGGGAAGCGCCTACGCGAAGGGCATAGGCACCTATCCGCGCACAAGGCTCACGTGGCGACTGAAAGAGCCCTATGGCGCGTTCCACGCGACGGTGGGCGTGGACGATGCAGCCGGCCGCCGGGGCAGCGTGGTGTTTCGCGTCCTGGTGGACGGTCGCGAGGCATGGGCTTCGGAGCCGGTATCGGGCGCCGACCCGTCCCTGGAGGTCGCCGTGCCCCTGAACGGGTCCGCCGAGCTGGGATTGGTGACGGACTTCGGCGCACCGCTGGCCGCCGGTGAGGCCGGCTTTGCCGACTGGGCCGAGGCACGCGTGGTCAAGTGAGGCGAGGGCACAGATGGTAAGCAGCGGGCCGTCCGGATGCGACAGCGTGCAGGAACTCGTCGCGGCGCTGGATGCACGGGGGCTGGAACTGCCGGTCAGTCCGGGTCTGGAAGCGCTGGCAGAGCCGGTGCCGCTGGGCAGCGTGAGCGCGCCAAACCGGTTTGCCATCCAGCCCATGGAGGGATGCGACTGCGATCCGGCGGGCGCGCCGACGGAACTGACGCGGCGCCGCTATCGGCGGTTCGGCGGCGGGGGAGCCGGGCTCATCTGGTTCGAGGCGTGCGCCGTGGTGCCGGACGGGCGCGCCAACCCACACCAGATGATGCTGACCGACGCGAACGTCGGCGAATGGGCGCGTGTGGTGGACGAGACACGTCGGGCCGGGCGGCAAGCGATGGGCGCAGGCCACGAGCCCGTCTGCGTGCTGCAGCTCACCCACTCGGGCCGTTTCAGCCAGCCCGAACCGGTGCTTGGTTACCACTCGCCGGCCCTGGACCGCTGGCAGGGCCTGTCGCCGGAGCATCCACTGATCACCGACGGGGAGCTGGACGCGCTGCAGGAGTCCTTCTTGGCCGCTGCCCGGCTGGCTCAGCGGGCGGGCTTCGATGGAGTGGACGTGAAGGCATGCCATGGATACCTGGCGGCGGAACTGCTGCGCGCTTTCCCCCGGACGGACAGCCGCTACGGCGGACCGGCCTGGGAGAACCGCACGCGCCTGGTGCGGGGGACTGCCCTTCGCATCGCCGACGACCTGCCCGCCATGATGGTCACCTCCCGGCTGAACGGATGGGATCCCGTGGATTACCCCCG
>JAWOCH010000249.1:0-2692 GCA_046483865.1 Candidatus Brocadiia bacterium
CCCGCGTCATCCCCTCCGACCTGGCCCGGCGCAGGAAGCGGCCGAACTGGACGATGATCTCCTCGCCGTCCCCGGGCAGCACGAGGTCCAGGAAGTCCGCCAGCGGCTCCGGGCACGCGGCGCACGGCCCGCCGGCGATCACCAGCGGATCGCCGGGCCCGCGTTCGGAGCTGCGCAACGGGACGCCGGCCAGGCCCAGCATGGCGAGCACTTCCGTGTGCAGAAGCTCGTATTGCAGGCTGAAGGCCAGCACGTCGAACTGCCGCACGGGGCGGAAGCTCTCCAGTGCGTAGAGCGGGATGCCGTGCTCGCGCATCTGTTGTTCCATGTCCGGCCAGACGGCGTAGGCCCGCTCCGCCGCCGCCCACTCCAGCTCGTTCAGCAGCGCGTAGAGTATCTGGTAACCCAGGTGGGACATGCCCACCTCGTAGGTGTCGGGGAACATCAGCGCGAAGGATGCCTCGACGCCGGCGGGATCCTTGCGGACGGCGTTCAACTCTCCGCCCACGTAGCGCCCGGGCATCTGCACGTGGGTGAGGATCCGCTCTTCCAGCAGGCGGTGTATCCGGTCGGGATCTGTGATCTGGTTGCCCACGGGTACTGGTCCGGGTAGGGGGCCGAGGGGAGCGGGCCGAGCGCGGCCCGCAAAGCATGAGTGTAACACAGAGGCCGGCACGCTGCCACCGCAGCCGGTCTGCCTCGCCGTGAGGGAAGCGCTGCCGGGGTTGACGGGGCCGCAGGTTTGACACCCCTCTGCCACGCGCGTATAATGGAATCATCAGCGGCAGTCCACCCCTATCGAGTCAAGCGATGGCGACCGATCCCGCCCAGCTCGCCCGTAAGCTTGCCGCAATCCAGAACCGGTTGCGCCGGGAGCTGTTCGAGGAACTGCAGGACCACGAACAGGAACTGGACTCCGTATTCGACCCCTATTCCTACAATCCCCTGGCGCACGAGCTGCGGGACAAGTTCCTGACGCGGCTCTACCTGCTGCACGGGGTCATCCAGCAGCTCGCACACTACAGCCAGGGGCAGAAGCGACACACCACTCGCGTGGTCAGCGTGGCGGCGGAGGACCGCCCCAAGCTGGTGCGGCTGGTCAACCGCAAGCTGCAGAAGCTGAACGGGGCCAAGGTCCTCGACGTGAAGTTCATGCCCGGGGGCGAGGAAGGCTGGTCGGCGCTGATTACCTATGAGCTGAACCCGCTCACCGCCCAGCCGGGGGAGACCACCGCCCGCATGTAGGGCGCGGCCCGATCCGCGGGGTGCCTTCCAGTTGCCCGATTGTGTCCTGTTGTGTTACCCTCACGGGTCTTGCATCCGAGTTGAGAGGCATCCATGCCGCCGCAGCCGGGCAACGCGCAGAGGCCGTTCGAAACGGTTCTGAGCGCCGACGAGATCGAACGTGCCGTCGGGCGGCTGGCGGAGCAGATCGGGCGGAACTACCGCGGGCCGGAGCCGCTGCTGGTCCTGGGCGTGCTCAAGGGGGTGGTCGTCTTCATGGCCGATCTGATCCGGCGCCTGCCGGTGCCGCTGGAGGTGGAGTTCGTGCGGGCCGCCAGCTACACCGGCCAGAGCAGGGGTGAGCTGGAGATGAAAGACGACCTGGAGGAACTGCCCGTCGAGGGTCGAAGTGTGCTGCTGGTCGACTGCGTGCTGGACACCGGGCGCACACTGTCCCGGCTGCGGCGCCTGCTGGAGCAGCTTCGGCCGGCGTCGCTGGAGATATGCGTCCTGCTGAGCAAGCAGAGGGAACGGGAGATGCCGATCGAGCCCGACTACGTGGGGGCGGAGGTGCCGGACGTGTTCCTCGTCGGCTACGGACTGGACTGCGACAGCCGGTGGCGCCACCTGCCCTACGTCGGACGCTACGATCCGGACGCGGATCTCTACACCAACTGAACGCCTTTGAGCCAGGCGCATGGGGAGATCATGACGCAGAATCCGGCCATCGGCATAGACCTGGGCGGCACGAAGGTGCACGCCGGTGTGGTCAGCCCCCGGGGCGAGGTGCTGGGCCAGGCCAGACTGCCCACCGAGGCCCGCAGGGAGCCGGAAGCCATCCTGGACAACATCGCGCGCGCCGTGCATAGCGCCATTGAGGAGTCCGCACTGGCAGCGGATGAACCGGGCGACGTAGGGCTGGGCTCGCCGGGTCCGCTGGACATGCGGGAGGGCGTGCTGCTGACGCCGGGCAACCTGCCCACGCTCCACGGTTTTCCCATCGTTGAGCGCCTCTCGGCGGCCCTCGGCCGGCGCGTGGTGCTGAACAACGACGCGAACTGCTTCGGCCTGGCGGAGGCGCGGTTCGGCGCGGGGCAGGGCGAGCAGGTATGCTGCGGACTCACCCTGGGCACGGGCCTGGGCGGTTTCCTCGTGGTGGACGGCCACCTCTACAACGGCCCGCGCGGCGCCGGCGTGGAGATCTGGTGTTCCCCATACCGGGGCGATCACGTCGAGGAGAAGGTCAGTGGCCGCGGCGTTGCCCGCAACTACGCGAAGCTGACCGAGCGCCGGGCGGACGCCAAAGACATAGCCGCCAAAGCCCGCCAGGGCGACGGGGCCGCCCGCGAGGCATGGAGGGAGTTCGGGCGCGACCTGGCCGTGCCCGTGGCCTACCTGTGCAACGTGGCCGACCCGGACGTCTGCGTGCTCGGCGGTTCGATGAGCCGGGCGTGGGACCTGTTCCAGG
>JAWOCH010000280.1:0-3124 GCA_046483865.1 Candidatus Brocadiia bacterium
CGCGCCAGTCGGCATCCATCTCCTGCAGCGATTCCCGATAGCGTTCCAGGTCGATGTCGTGACCGAACTCGATCACGTTGGCCGCCTCCGCGAGACCGAAGTGCACGTCCGTCAGGCTGTCGAGCATCGCGCGGTAGCCTTCGACTCGGGCGTCGGCCGCCCACTACTCCTCCCGCCTGCGCTCGACGTCCTCGAAGCTGGCGTCCGACAGCTCGGCCACCGTCAGCATGTGCTGCACGGCGCGTTTCAGGGGCTCCAGGTCTATGGTCCAAAGACCTATAGCCCCCCGTCTCGCTTGCCATTCGGCGATTCTGTTCCTCAAGTCATCCAGCGTGGCGCCGATCAGGCTGTTGCCGCACTTGACGTGGTGGTCGAGGAAAGACAGCGGAGCGCCGGCGGTGAAGGCGCGCAGCCAGAGGCTGAGCTTGGAAAGCTCGACCGCCAGCGGGTTCAGATCCACGCCGTAGAGGCAGCGCTTCATCACCATACGACGCAGCAAGTTCTCCTGGGTGAGCTTGGCTTCGTCGGCTTCGATTCCTTGCTTGCGCAGGGACTCGACGATCTTGCGCCTGTCGTCGTCCATGCGCTCGAGCACCGGCGACTCTTCGTACTTGTTGAGGAGCCCGCTCAGTTCCGCGCTTATGTAATCGAGCGCGCCCACCAGGAAGTGTCCGCTGCCGAGCGCCGGGTCCAGCACCTTGAGTTCGAGCACGCGCGTCGGCGGATCGTAGCCGTGCTCCGGCTGGACGCCGTCAAACTGGTTCAGAAGCACTCGCCGCCGCTCCTCGGCCGACGTGGCGCCCTCCCACACTTCGCGCACGGCGGCGGCTTCCTCTTCCGGTTTATCCTCCAGCACGTCGTCGAGGATCTCGCCCCATGACCGCCGCTCGGCAGCGCTTCTGTGAATCTCCTGCTTAAGCTGGTATTCCCGTTCGAGGCGGCGTATCTGGGGGCCGACGGTGTTCTTGACTATGTACTCAACGATGTAGTCCGGCGTGTAATACGAACCTGTGGCCTTGCGCTCGGACTTGTCATTTGTCAGATAGAGATCCCCGGGCTTCTTGTCGGCCTTAGTCGGGTCGTCGGTCGGCTTCCAGACGGGTTTGCCGCTCTCGGTGCCTTCGATCAGATGCGTCTCGGCGATGTTCAGCTTGAACTCAAGGAGACCCTCGTAGACCGAGCCCAGGTGGCGCACGCCGAGGTCGCGGTAGTCAATGAACTCCTGCTCGCTGAAGTCTTCCTCGCTGCCCGGGGGCCGGGTTAGCAGCATGACGGCTTCGGCCAGGTATCTGTCCGCAATGGCGTTCTCCTGCAGGAACTCGGCGGCCGGCTGGATGTCGGGGTCGCCGAGCCCGTCGGGTGCGAACAGGCCGCCGTTATAGCGTGGAACATTCAGGCCCGGATCGCCCCGATTGATGATGCGGAACAGATTGCGCAAGTCGTACCACCAGTCCGTGGAGGTCGTGCCCATCCCTCCGCCCGTGCGCTTGGCTTCGCAGATCTCTTCCTTCAGGTGCTGAAGGCTCTGCGCGGCGTAGGCGGCGCCTTCGCCCACGGCAACGAGGTCCCGCGCCTCGGCGTAGAGCAGGAAGAACAGCCGGTAGAGCAGAAGCAGCGTCGCGCTGTAGATTTGGTCGAGAGCCCCGCGATCCTCGGGGGCGACCTCCATCCCCCTTTCCTCCCGCAGGTGGTGCAGAAAGCCCTCGGCGATAGCCGGCACCACCGACTCAAAGACGCGCTTCTTCAGGCTGTCCTCGACCTCCGTGGCGTAGCGCTGGCTCTCCTCGCGCAACCAGTCCAGGAAGCACCGGCCACGTTCATCCGGCGCGAAGGCATCGCGGCGGAAGAAGAGGTGGAAGCGCTTGAAGTCGCTTTGGCGTTGGGGACCGTCAGCGCTGAGGATCGCCTGAAGGTCAGCTTCGTAATAGAGCACCTCGGAGCTGCCAACCCGATAGAGCCGCCACTGCGCGCCGTTGGTCAGGATGCCCCAGGAAGCGTCCGCCGCCCGCAGGTAGTCCACCATCTGGAAATGCGGAGACCGGTTGCGCTCAGGTTCCGCCTCGCGAGCATCTCCAGCCTTGCCCTGCTGTAGGGGGCGTTGCCAGTACTTGGCTTCGCCAAGTGCAGCGGCCCTCTCCAGGTAGGGTCGCCCGCATGGCCCCTGCCCCTCTACAGTGCTCACAGCTTCTCTCCGAAGTTCGTCAGTCAGGAATAGGGCATAATCAGGTTCGTAGTCCCTGCCGTACGTGCGCAACGAACGTTGGACCTCATACTGCCATCCCAAGGCGTCCAATACAGGTCGGATGAAGCGCCGCTCAGTCTGTGCCTCATTGGCCGTCTGCAGGCCGTCGCGGACCCCTGCCAGGAGGTCCGCGAGTTCTTCCATGAGATCGCCATGGTCTTCCGACCACTCGTCACACTCGGGAAGGCGGTTCAGCAAGTAGTGTTCGGAGAACAGGCCCTGGTTTGTTATCGGCGATTGCTGCATTGCTCCGTTTCCCGTGTGGATAGGGGGAAGCACCACGCCATCAGAATAGTCTTTGGGGCCGGCTGTGTCAACCGGCAGGGCGGACGGGTGCGAAGGCCGCGGGAACTTGACAATGGACCCGTCACGTGTATGCTATAGATGTGGCGCACCAACCGCACAAGCGCAGTATTCCGGCCTTCCCAAGATTCCTGTGGGCCGCGATGCGACTGAGCCGAGGACACAGATTCACGCGTTTGGCGCTTGCGCCGCGGAGCGGCGCGGGGATACAGCCGGGGGGTTTCAACCCCCGGAATCTGTCGCCGGGCATCCACCCCGCCCCGAAGGGGCGTCGCGGGGCCATCTGCGGCGGCGGAGCTCCTCCGGGATGCTCGAACGCATCACCATCGTCGCGCCTCCTTGCATATGGCCCCGCGACGCTCCCAACGCGGCCAGATCCAGTTTCCGGCCGGACCCCTAGTGCGCCTTCAAGGTTGGTTTATTGAGTTCGGTTGTTGCTGCGATGGCCAAAAACGTCTCTGGAGTGCGGCGCCTTGGCGCCGCTCTGGATCCCGGCGGCTTGCCGCCGGGGGGTGGCAGACGGCGGGGCAAGCCCCGCAACGGCAAAGCGGTGGCAAGCCACCGCACTCCAGAAGCCGG
>JAWOCH010000296.1:0-12648 GCA_046483865.1 Candidatus Brocadiia bacterium
CGGCGTCCCCGCCGGACAAGGCGCGGCGAGACGCCGCGCCTACCCAATGCAGAGAGTGGAAGCCGGATCCGGAGCGGGGCTCACACGCGGAGGGCACAGATGCCACAGGAAAGCAGCCGCACATCGCCGCTGGGCCTGCCGCCCGGCACGCTCGTGCACGTGGGCAAGAAACGCGTCGAGCAGGCGCGCATCACGCTGCTGCGCTACACGGCGGAGGATGTCGAGGAGCGCCAGGTCGAGAGCATCGAGGAGTGCCTGGAGCCGCCGCCCGACGCCGTCACGTGGATCAACGTGGACGGCCTGCACGAGGTGGAGGTCATCCACCGGCTGGGGGAGGCGTTCGGGCTCCATCCGCTGGTGCTGGAGGACATCGTCAACACGCGCCAGCGGCCGAAAGTCGAGGACTACGACGACTACCTCTACATCGTGCTGAAGATGCTCTATCACAACGCCGACGCCGGCCGGGTGGAGGCGGAGCAGGTCAGCCTGGTGCTCAAACCCGGGCTGGTCATCAGCTTCCAGGAGCGGCCGGGCGACGTGTTCGACCCGGCGCGCGAGCGCATCCGCGGCGGCAAGGGACGCATCCGCGGCATGGGCGCCGACTACCTGGTCTACTCGTTGTTCGACGCCGTGGTGGACAGCTACTTCGCCATCTGCGAGGGGTTCAGCGACCGGCTGGAGGACCTGGAGGAGCGCACCATCGAGGAGCCGGAGCCGGAGACCAGCCGCCGTATCCACTCCGCCAAGCGCGAGCTGATACTGCTGCGCAAGTCGCTGTGGCCGCTTCGGGAAGTCATCGGCGCCCTCCAGCGGACCGAATCACCCCTGATCGGCGAGACCACCGCCCTCTACCTGCGCGACGTCTACGACCACACCATCCAGGTCATTGACACCGTCGAGTCTTTCCGCGACATGGCGGCCGGGCTGCTGGACATCTACCTGTCGAGCCTGAGCAACCGGATGAACGAGGTGATGAAGGTGCTGACCATCATCGCCACGCTGTTCATCCCGCTGACGTTCATCGCAGGGATCTACGGGATGAACTTCCGCTACATGCCGGAGCTGGACTGGCGGTGGGGCTATCCGGCGGTGCTGGCGGTGATGCTGGGCATCGCGATCTTGATGCTGTTCTTCTTCCGGCGCAGGAAGTGGCTCTGACAGGCAAAAACCAATCGGCGCGCGCGTGGCAAGTGGCGGAGATGGCCGCCGTGCTGGCCATACGTCGCGCTCTGCACGACATCCCGATGCCGAAGGACATCATCGTGACGACGCCGGAGGATTTCGACTGGCGCAAGGAGGTCGCCGGTACGGTGGAGCGGCCGGCCTCTCAGGAGGGAGAGGCGCTCTATGCTCGATCGTGAGAAGGTTCTGCTGGTGGCACGGAGCCATCACCGGGGCCGCTAGCGGCCCCAATCTGGGCTATCGCAGGAGAACGTCCCGGCGCTTGCCAGCAAGCGGATTGCCTGCCTCGTCGAGGCGCTCCGAAAGGCCGAAGAGTCGCGATGGCCATCATGGTTGGCATAATCCGCCGAGGCATATCTGTGCCGCCATGCCTTCTCGTGGAAGGGGGCTCAGCCGTTCGCCCGACCGGTTCTGTCCATTGCGTGCCCATCAGCTGCGGCGTCACCAGCCATCGCGCCAGCGTAGTCGTACACTTCCACAGCGCGTTCTGCGTGGGCAGGGAGGCAGACGAACGTTTGGCCTAACGCTTGGCAGAGCACGCGGTACTCCTTGGGGTTTTGGCTGAACACATTCCGGTAGCCGCTGCCATCCATCGCTATCAAGGCATCGCCGAATCGCCGGCAGTTGCGATGATCGAGTAGAATGGCGGAATCCTCAACTGCTTCGTCGATGATCTCCGCGAAGTCTTGGAGCTGAGCGGTAGGATTCTGTAATTCGCCGATTGCAGCTCTGATCCGCAGGAAAGCCTCCTTGTTCTCCTCAAAGAACGTATCTATCCGGCAGCGGCGCTTCTCAGGTTTGCACTTCACCTGCCTCCACGTCTTACCATCCTTGGCAAGATGACTCTCCTTTTGCGCCCAATAGCATCCGGTTCCATCCTCCAGCGGTGTATCGAAGTAGCTACTGACCGCATCGAGGTGCGTTTTGATGAGCCGTCGCAGATGCGCTCCGGCCAGCTCTGCGGCGTCCTCTCCGCCTCTGTCAGCGTACTTCGTGAGCAGGTGTAAGCCAAATATCCTGCGCCCTCGATGGAACGCTGGAAGCACCTCGGCAACGTGTTCCAGGGCACCTTTGAAGCCCTTCTTGCGTAGTATGCGCTTCAGCCACACGCAGTAGTTGAGCACCGTATTTCCGTACTCGAGCTTCAGATATGTAGATGTGGCCCGCCACCGAAACGCATCGGCCACCTCTTCGATCAGTTCAGAGACCCCCTCCGATTTCAGAAGATGTGAGTAGAATACGCTCGTATCGTAGAATAGCTCCACGCCATCGGGGTCCCACTCACACCACTCGATACCTTCTGGTTCAGCGCAGCCCTCGGTAGACATCGACGCCTCTTCGGATCATCAGGGAGGTCAGTTCGTTGGCCCGCTCTTCGTCTAGCGCAGGTTCCCGGGCAAAGCGATTCAGAACTTCGCAGAGGCAGGTTAGTTCATCTGGCTCCATGGACTCTGCGTCTCGTTGCTCGAACAGGCCACGCAGCATTGCTACAACTTCGGCAAACTCGTCCGTCTGCGTGTCACGAAGACCCCAAAGCGCTTCGAGGCACTCGGCTGCTTGGTCAATGGCGTTACTCCTCGATACCATGTCAGTGGCGGCGTCTATGGCTGCTTCGAGGGCCTCAACCGCAGAGCCAAGCTGCTGCCGGACGCGCCGCCATGAGTTTGCCGCCTGCCGAGATCGAATTCGCCTTTCCCCCAACACCTGCCGGTCAGTCAGCAACCCCGAGGATGGACCTCCTGTCGTGTCGCCCATTGCAATGCCGGATCTGGTATCGGCCAAAGCTGGCGCCGCTTCTGCGCCAGTGCCCGCTGAGGTAGCTGCGGCGTGTAGACTCGTGTGCCCAGCCGTGCCTTCGTCGGTGTCGATCAACTCACTCATCTCGGATTCCTCCGTTCTCGCCTGGTGCCTCCTTAAGAATCTCAGCCATTACAGCACCCATATCCTCCGACGCGGCGGCGATGAAGTCAACTGGCCTGAACGCTGCGGGGTATTCCGGATCGTCAACAGAGGCATCCAAGTCGATGAGAAGGCTGTTAACGGGGAACGCTTCCACCTTCCTCCGCGCTCTCTCTCGGTCGATGAGGGCCTGGCGCCGCTGGCGTGAGGGGAGCCCATGCACGCTTCTCCGTATCTTGGCCATGGTGGCGGGATCAATGTCCACGCTCTGGTGCGCTGGCGCGACTTGGATCCGCATGATATGCTCCTCCCGGTCCACTTCTGTTCGCAGCTGCAGGTCGTACACGTTGCCAAACGCAAGAGCCGCTCGGTGGGCCCCCTCGGCGAAAGCAGAACGACTCAGTACTTCAACAGCTTCTTGTCTGTTTGCTGTCTCGAAAAGGTGCCAGACCCTGTACCCCACGCGCGTGAAGGCGCTCAAGCCAAGCGTGTCTACTACCAGGCCAGCGAACTCGTCAGCCATCAGACCGAACTGCTCAGCATCCGTGAGTTCGTGGACATCGGCCGTCTGCACCTGACTCAGAGCGAGTGTGCTGACCCCGTAGTTGAAGCTCAAGTTCTGCTCTTTGCGAGCTAACGTTGCGTGGTCGCTACTGAGTTGCGCGAATGACCAACCCTCATGCTTGCGAAGGAGCTCAGCCGCCACCCGCCCAAGCCTGTCGTAGAAAACGTGGCCGAACTGATACCGGAGCTCGAACACCTGCTTGTGACGGACAGCATCGTACGCGTGGAGAAGGGCGCCCATGCAACAATCTCCCGAATCCTGATGCAAATGCTACTGCTGCCATCATTGCACCCCGGGCCCTTCGTGTCAAGCCCGGGAGTTGGCTGGGGAAACAGCGCGCTCGTTTGCCGTGCGAAGCGCTGGACCCGTACCCGTGGGCTATACGGTAGCACCGTTCCTTTCGGCGATGGTTGTGCGGGTCAGGGACCGCATCCGCCCTGGCAATCGCATCAGTACTGGCACACGACTTCTGGCGAAGCTCTCGCGGGGTGTCCCCGGCAGCTGCCCACCTGGTGGAGTCCCGTTCTCGGCGCTCTTGCGCGTCGGAGCATGCCAGGAGGCTGCGGTCGCCGAAATCCCCTTCATCAGGCGCGGCGGGCCCCTCTCCCCCGGCGCTTACGTGGCTCAGCCCGTCGGCCCAGCGGTAGATGTAGCTGACCTCACCGGGCGGCGGGTTCCAGGTGCACAGCTCGCCGGCGGCCTTGAAGGCGTCCAGCAACTCCTTCGCCTGGCCGCTGTCTATCGGCGGGTAGCCGCCCAGCTCGAGCGCACGCTCCCGCCGGAACAGCATCTGGCCCTCGAATACGTTGTGCCGGATGCCCCGCAGGCGCCAGCGGCGCGGCGGGCCGACGGCCCACCAGGCGGCGCGCGGCTTGACGCACGAGGCGCCCGTCCGCCGCAGCCTCTCCACCAGCACGGACAGGTGCCACGGCAGGTAGAGATCGTCGTCGTCCCAGTGCGCCACCAGCGGGGTGCGCGCCGCTTCCAGGAGCGTCTGGCGCTTGTGGCCGAGGGTCGGGTAGCGGAGCGTGGTGTTGATGACCTCGACGCCGAAGGCGCGGGCAGCGCCGGGGCGGATGGGGCGGGGGGCGTCGTTCAGGATCAGCAACCGCCGGCGCGGGTAGTCCTGACGCAGGAAGCAGCCCACCGCGTCCCGCAGGCGACTGAACCGCTCGTAGGTGGGGCACAGGCAGGTGACCGGTGGCAGGTCGGGCATGGTCTCCCTCGCGGTCGGCTACCTGAGGGGCGTCTCCGCGGGGCAGTGGAGCCGGCCCCGTTCGACCTCGACGGCCGCCTCCTCGTCTTCGCTCCGGTAACTGGCCTTCAGCCCGGCCACGTAGCAGCCGGCGGCCAGCACGGCGATGCACGCGCAGATCAGGGCTATTGCCTTCTTCATCGTTCCTCCTCCTGGTGTTCGACGGTCAGGCGCAGGCTTGCCGGCCGCCCGTCTGGCCGGCGCTCCCTGGAGGGACGCACTTCTGCGCGTCCGCTCTGTGCTATTGCTGGTGGCTGTCAGAGCCGAGCCGGATGCGCAGTTCGCGGATTGTCTCCTCGGCGGCCTGTTGGCCGGCCCGCTTGTAGAGCACGATGATCGCCCTCTCGCTGAGCAGGTAACCGCGCCAGGGGGCCGGTTCACCGGCCTCCAGCAGCTCGACTTCCATCCGCATCTCCAGCGCCGGCGGAGGAGCGCTGCAGGCGGCGCCGCTCAAGATCAGCCAGATGGTCAGCCACGCGATCGGCGTCGTCTTCAGCCACCGCCTCGATGAACCCGTCAAGATCGCGCCTCCACTTCAAGGTCAGTTCGAGCGTCGCCTCGCGCACGTCGGGGCGGGCGTCCTTCAGCAGTCGCCGGGCCACCAGGTGAACTATCTCCAGCAGCACCGCCACTGCCTCCAGGGCCGTCATCGGCTCTCCTCGGTGAACGGCTCCCAGTCGGCCGGCGGCTGCGGCCAGCGCAGGCCGACCTTGCCGGCGGCGTCCTCCAGGGCGATGGCGCCTATCTCGGCCATGATGATGGCCGGTATCCAATCGGCGCGGCCGACCTGGGCGGCGCAGACGCACGCGCCGACGGTCAGCCAGAACTTCCGGCTCCTAAGCAACAGGGTCAGGAACTTCACGGGGTGCCTCCTTCCGGTTTTCACGCTGGGCGTCGTAGTAATCGAGCAGCGCGCGCACCATGCGGTCGCGCTCCTGGTAGTGGCCGGGTTGCGCGGCCAGGGAGGTGCGGTGGCGGCCGAGTTCCCGCCAGCGCCACCCGAGCACGCCGGGCACCAGGTGGTGTCCCCGCCGGCCGCGGCTGATGCACAGGCTGACGTAGATGTCGTCGCACCGGCCCAGCAGGTGCTCTCGGCCGCGCAGGGCGGGGTGGGCCAGCGGCACGCGCTCCAGCAGCGCCCGGCGGAACAGCATGAAGCGGCCCTTCACCAGATCCACACGCCGGTCCCGCCGCGACCCGTTCACGTGTTCGGCGTCGCGGTAGGACCTGCCCCCGCCCGCCCGCCAGCCGAAGAGGCCGACGATTCCGTCCGGCACCTTCGCGCGGCAGGCGGCGACGGCGTCCTCCAGCACGCGCTCGTCGGCCAGCGCCAGGTCGTCGTCCAGGCTGCAGACGAACTCGGTCTCCGCCATGCTGGCCAGCAGCCAGCGCGGCCAGCAGCGTACGTTCTGCGCGGAGCGGACGGCCAGTTGCACCAGCGGGTGTTCGTCAATGGGGGTGGGCTTGTCGGTGTCGGGGTGGCGGAAGAGCAGCGGCCGCCCGTTGTTCCACAGCAGCACGCGCACGGGCACGGTCTGGGCGGCCAGGCAGTCCAGCACCGGCCCGAGGTTCTCCTCCCGCATCCAGTTCAGCAGACACACGGTGACGGATAGCCGGGAGCAACGGCGACGACGCATGCCGCTTCCGGCTTCCTGCTGCCCGGCCTTCGACATGCCCGGAGCGTGGAGCGAAGCCGGGAAGCTTTCCGCCTCCTGCTGTTGGGTCGTTGCTGCCGCCCCTTCGGCAGGCTCGGGGCCTTCGGCTCTCTGCCGCCGTTCCCGCTTGAGTTCCTCGTGCTCGATCAGGTCGCGATCGGCGGTGGGGTTGATCAGCACCTTGCCGCCGGGGCGCAGTGCTCGCCGCGCCGCGCGGCGGCACTCCTCCTGCATCTCGCCGCCCACGAGGATGAGGTCGTAGCGGCCGTCGGTCACGGGGTGTTCGGCGTAGGCGGGGCCGAGCTGAGTAGTGACCAACCGGACGCGCTCCCTGCGGCAGATGGCGGACCAGACGTCCGAGCGGTGGCCCGGCAGTTCGACGGCGGTGACCTCGGCCTCCGGCAGCAGGTCCCGCACCAGCAGCGTCGCCTCGCCCGGCCGCCACTGGAGCACGCGCGCCCCGGCGCCGCCGGGCCGGCGGGCGGCCAGCTCCCGGCAGGCCGACTCGACCTCCGGCAGCCAGCGGTGACACTCATGCGGCCGGGCGATGGGCGCGCCGCGCCCCAGCAGGTGGGTGAACACCTCGGCCGGGTCGCGGGGCCAGCTCTCGGGGGCGGCGGCGAATGCCTCTTCCGCGATCTCTTTAGTCTCGCTCGCCCCCAGCCGCCTCTCGCACCAGGTCCGGAAGCGCCGCTCGAACAGGTAGCGTCCGAACAGAACCGCCATGCAGCGCGTGATGTTGCGCCACGTCTGCCGCAGGGCGTCGGGCACGGGGTTGCGGCTGCGGTAGCGGTGGCCGGTGGCCAGGTCGCGGCTCTGCAGAACCGGGATCCCGAGCAGGAACGCCTTGACCGAGAGCGCCTGCTCGCTGAAGCCCCATCGCCCGGCCACGTCTTCCCACAGCCTGCCGGTGGGCGCCGCCATGGCCTCTGCCGTGCCGGCTCCCATCACGTAACACGCGCCCATCATGCACGGCACGGGCCACCACTCGGCGGGCGGGCGTTCGGTCTGCCACTTGGGCTGAAGGCCGTAGTCCGGATGGTAGTGCAGCCAGCAGCCGCGCAGCGTGCCGCGCGAGGGCAGGTCGTGGCTGGCGGAGGCGGTGACGGCCCCCGCGCGCAACGCCCGCACGGCCAGTTGCTCGAGAACACCGCCGCGTCCGCGGACATCGTCGGCCAGCGGAAAGCGCATGTGCGCGTCATGGAAGCTGACAACGTCGCATCCCATCTCGCGGGCCATCCGCCAGCCGTGGTTCCGGCTTCGGCCGACGCCGCGCGGCCGCCCGTGGCGGAGCACGCGCACCTGCTCCGCGGCGAGACCGTCGCACGAACCGTCGGTCGAGCCGTCGTCCACCAGAATGACGCTCACGCGTGCGCACTCGACCGAAGCCAGCAGGCTCTCGACGGTGGCCGCCACCTCATCGCCCTCGTTGCAGGCCGTGACCACCGCGCCGAGGTGCATCTCCTCCGGCGGCAGGACGTTCCCGCACATCTCGCAGTCTCCTTGTCGGTGGATCCGCCCGTCGCGGGCGCACTTGACCTTCCAGGAATGGCAGCACCCCTCCACGAAGCGCTCGGCGTAGATGCAGCCTCCCCTGTGTGGCACGGCCGCCCCCGGCCGTGCTGCGCGGCGGCTGTTGGTCCCGGCCGAGGGCGGCCGGGCTACACTGGTCCCCCCACCGTTGTTCTCCGTGCCCCCCGTGTCTCCGTGGTGACACGCCGCGTCCCCGATGCCGAGGGCGTTGATCTGCAGCCCGTGAGGGCAGTCGAAGTCCACTTCGGCCAGGTCTTCGAACGTCTGGACCTTGTGCGCGCGCCAGGCCCTCGAGTGGCGGCACTGACGGGCGAACTTCTCGCCGCCGCACCCGGCGCATATGGACTGCCGGAAGCTGCGCGCCGGCCCCGTGCGATGCCTGCCGGCCGCCTGTGTGGAGGGGCTGCGTGTCATGATTCGCTCACCGTGCAGGTCGCGCCTTCCGAGTACTCACAGGTCATCGGGTAGCTGCAGCCGCTGTCGCCGCAGGTTTCTTCGGAGTAACTGCCGCCCGGGTCGCACTCGGCGTTCGGGCCGCGCCAGCGCTTGTAGCACCCGGTGGCTTTCTCGGCTTCGACGTACCACCTGCCGGTCGAGCTCTGGAACCACAGCTCCACCTTGCCGGGGCTCTTCCAGGCCCACCAGAGGCATCCGCTCACCCACTGGACCGCGTGGGTGCCGTTGGCGAAGCTCAGGTCCCCGGCCAGCCCGCTGAGGGTGACGTACATCGTGTCCGGCAGGGGTGGGTCGCAGGAGTTGCACTCATTGGCCGGGCCTTCGGTGGTTGTGGTCGGTGCAGCCGTGGTGGTTGTGGTGGGCGCCGCCGTTGTGGACGTGGTGCTGGTGGTAGTGGTTGTGGGCGACGCCGTGGTGGTGGCCGGGCAGGAGTTGGCCAGGTGCCCACCGGCCGACTTCAGCAGATGCCCCGTCGCCGCCGACTTGCGCAGGTGACTCATCAGCATGCCTCCGGCGTGTCCACGGTCACGCGCGTCTCGGCGCTCACGGCCACCAGCCGTCCGTCGGGATCGAACGCCAGATCGCGGTAGTAGGCGTAGAGCACCTGGCTGCCCTGGTGGTCGTAGGCCAGCCGGGTGAGCGCCCGCAGTCGCAGGGCGGTCTCGTCCCGGTCCCAGTCATCCGCCTGCGCCGGTTCCAGCTCCTCCCGCGTGCCGACCTCGTCCGCCGCGCTGTCCCCGGCATCGTCCTCGTTCTGCTCGCCGGAGTCGTGGCTCACCGGGGAGTGGCTCTGGCACTCGTAGAGGTCCTCGCTGAGGTCCAACCCCCGTTGCGCGAACAGGTTCATCTCCAGACGCCGCTTCAGCTCGGAGTACTGCTCCAGCATGAAGAACGTGTTCGCCACGCGGATCTCGGTGCGCATCCGCTCGAAGTCGTAGGTGATCTCGACCGGGTTGAGGGCGAGGGTGTCCCAGCGGGTGGGGTCGCGGTAGCCGCCGGCCAGCGTCGTGGTGGGCGCGGGGTTGCCCTCCAGCGCCCAGTAGCCGACGTTCTCGACGCCGTAGCGCTGCTCCAGGTGGCGGTCGTCGAAGTCCACGCCGTCGCAGACCAGCGTGCCCTGGCGGCGGACGTTCGAGTAGAGCCGCAGGAGGCGCTCGGCCAGGGTCGCCATCGCGGCGCTGTCGTCGTCAGCGCCCGACTCCGGCCAGCTCGTGCCGTCCCGGAAGGCGGGGTCGTAGACGGTGCGCGTGCGCTCGAAGCCGTACCAGTGGTAGGCGTCGCCGTCCGGGCCGGCGGTGACGGTGAACGGGGTCTCCGCCCAGTACCAGGCCCAGAGCTGCTGGTTGTAGCCGAGCGGGCGGGGGTCCTCGTGGAAGGCGATGATGCCGCTGGGGAGGAGGAACTGCGGGAAGATGCCGCTGCTGGGATCGTAGAGCGTCTTCGGCCCGCCCGCCTTGCCCTGGTAGATGCGCGGCAGGTTGCTGAAGCTTGCCCAGCCGTCCGGCGGGGTCAGCGCGTTGGCCGTGTCGATCAGGCGGCCGGTCAGGTGGCGCTTGCCCTGGAAGCGCGGCCGGTAGGCGGCGTCGTAGCCGCGCCAGGGCGCCGCCACGAACTCCAGCTCGCCCAGGTCGCCGCTGCCCGCGTTGCCCGTGCCCTCGATGTCGGCCGGCTGCTCCTCGGTGGTGCCGTCGCTGCCCTGGATCACGATCGTGCTCGCCACGCCGTCCAGGCTCCACTCCAGCGAGTTGTCCAGCAGCTCGTAGTCGGTGCCGCCGGAGTCCTGCCACTGGCCCAGCTCCCCCGCCTCGATCAGCACCTCCGGCAGCGTGTCCAGATCGTGCACCACCAGCTCCCGGCTCTCCGGATCCACGAACCAGCCGTAGAAGCCGCCGTTGAGGGCCAGCAGCAGGCTGATCGCGTCCGCCACGGGCGTGTTGTCCACGCTGAACTCCCCCACGACGCTGTCGAGGGCCAGGATGTCGGCTGCGGTCCAGCCGGCCACGTCGGCGTCGGTCAGGTAGGTGTCGGTGCAGCAGCCGGTCACCGAGTGGTGGCCGGCGATATCGGAGCCTCCGAAGGGCACGCCGAAGGCGTGTTCGAGGATGTCGAGGACGATCTCCCCGGCGGTCCACTTGCCGCCGTCCTGTCCGGGGCTGTCCTCCCCGCCATCGCCGTCGGAGCAGGTGTGGCCGCGCCGGTTCCAGACGTAGAAGCCCCGCCTGTTGATGCGCACCGGTTCGTTCTCCAGCCGCCAGCGCGCGCCCTTGGCCACCCAGCGTCGGCCTTCGCGGGCCACGCCGCCGGGCGCCAGCGCGGTGACCGTGCCGCGGAACACCGTCGTCCCGTCGGGCAGGCGCACGCGCAGACGGTCGTTGAGCGTCACGGCGCTTGTGCCGTCGTGGCGGATCGGCTCGACCACCACGCACTCCCACGGCCGCACGTAGCCGGCCGAGAGGCTCACGAGATCCACGTCCGTGGTCAACGCGCCGTTGACTGCGATGTGCACGGCCATGCTACGCTCCCGAGGTGGTGGTGGTAGGCGCCGCAGTGGTGGTGGTGCAGAGGTCGGTGATGGGCAGGCAGCCGGGCCAGGCCGCGCCCATCGCGTCTGAGCCTGCCCCCAGGCGCAGGTCGGGGTAGCAGACCGTCGGGTCAACGAACGCCGCCACCTGCCCGGCGTCCAGGTTCGGCTTGAGCACGTCGTCCGGGTTGCCCAGCACGACGATGTTGTTCGTGTTGCCGGCCGTGTTGGCGTCGTCGCCGCTGGACGGCCACAGGTTGCCGAACAGGACGGCATGCACAGCAGAAGCGGCATCCATGCCGTAGGCGCCGTTGCGCACGCCGATGCAGTTGGCCACCAGAAGTGCGGCGTCGGCGTTGATGTCGGCGACCTCGATGCCGTCACTGCCGTTGTCCAGCAGCGTGCAGCCCAGGACGACTACGCCGGCGTCGGCTTCCAGCTCCTGGACGCGGACGCCGTGCGAGTTCCCGTAGGAGGCGCAGCGCCAGAGCAGGGCGGTGGCGCGCTCCAGGTGGATGCCGGCCCAGGCGTTATTGTGCGCGGCGCAGCCCAGAAGCGTGGCCCGGTGCAGTGAGCCGCCGCCCAGCGACACGCCCTGTCTGCCGTTGGAGTGGAACTCGCAGCCGACCAGCGTCAGGTGATCGGCGGTCTGGCCGAGCAGGCCGGCCTGTCCGGCGCCGTGCGCCCGGCAGCGGACGCAGGTTACGTGGTCGCCGCCGACGCTCCAGCCGTCGGCCGAAGACGCTCCCTGCAGCGACAGGCTCTCGAAGTACAGATGACTCTGGATCACGTTGAAGCCGTCCGCGCCGGAGGCGGTCTGCGCGATGAATGCCATCTCCGGGCTGTCCGCCTCGGCCGGTCCCACCCCGATGAAACTGATGGGGCTGGAGCGGCTGCCGGAGTGGGTGTCGAAGTCCAGCGCCGAACTGAGCGAGTACGTTCCGGTGTTGTGGACTTTCACCACGTCGCCGGCTATGGCACTATCGGCCGCCTCCTGGAGCGTCCACGGGTCGGCGTAAGTGCCGTTTCCGCCTCCGGATGCGTCATGCGTTGTGTGATAGGTAGCCATGGGTTCGGGTCGCCTCCTCGGGTTGTGTGCGGGTCAGGAGTTGAGCGCGCCGGCGTCGAGCGACGCCTCGTTGGCGTTCTGCCCGCCGCTCTGGAGCGCGCCGGCATCGAGCGCGCCGCAGTTGGGCGCCGTAGGGGCAGCGGTAGTGGTGGTTGTCGGGTAGGGGGCCGGCGTGGTGGTGGGCCGGTCGTCCTGGACGGCCATCAGGAACCGCGCCTCGAACTCCCGCGCGGGGCCGTCCCGGTGGCCGGCGCGTAGCGCTTCCAGGACGACCGCCGGATACGTGTTGCCGTTGGCCGTCAGGTCCATCGGCAGCGGACCGATCTGCCGGGCCAGCTCCGTCAGGTAATCGCTCGGGTGCTGATCCACCGGCAGCGTGTGGGCGTTCACTATCAGGCGGAGCCGTGCCCCGCTCTGTGGGCCCCGCGCGCGGGCGCCCCATGCCCGCGGCACGGCGACCATCGGATGGCGACGCGCCATCTCGATGCATATCTCGGCCGGGTGCGTGCCGAT
>JAWOCH010000354.1:0-5382 GCA_046483865.1 Candidatus Brocadiia bacterium
CCTCACTGAGGGGCTGGACGGCGTGGAGCTGGTGCTGATGACGGGGGCCTACCGGCACGTTCGGGCCGTCGAGGGGTCGGCCGCGCCGCTGACGCTGGCCGCGCCGTTTCGCCTCTTCCCTGAGGGACTCTCCTATCCCGAGGAGCCGGACCCCGGCCACCCGATGGCCCTTGTCTCGGAGAGGCCCGGCGGCGGGCGCGCCGTCTACTTCGCCCCGCAGATCGGCAAGTACTTCTTCCTGACGCGCTTCCCCGACCTGGCGCGCATCATCACGAACGCCGTGCGCTGGGGGCTGGCCGGTGAGGAACTGCTGGATGCACGGGCTCCCGCCTCCCTCCATACCTCCCTGCGGCGCAACGGCGACCGCCTGCTGGTCCACTGCGTGAACCTGACCGGCGGCGAGCGCTTCTTCACCGAGATAGTCCCCCTGCACGGCTGCGAGTTCCGCGTGAGGGTCCCCGAGGAATGGGACGGGGTGAAGGCGTGGCAGGCGTCAACCGGGGAGCGCCTGCCGGTGCGCGAGAGAGGCGTATCCGCCGGCGTGACCGTGCCGAAGCTGGAGGACTACGACATCATCGTCTTCGAAGCGAGCTGACGGAGGGTGACTGCGATGAGCGGAGCTGAAGCCGGACAGATCGGGCGATGCATAGACGCCTACGCGCACGCGGGACAGCCGCGCTTCGGCAGCGGGGAGGAGGCCATCGGCGTGTTCGACCGGTGGGGCATCGAGAAGGGCGTTCTGGCGCTGGGGCCGGGCATCCCCGACCTGGCGGCCCTGGGGCGGGCGCGCGACCTGGCCGGGGAGCGGGTGCGCTTGATCGGCATTCCCTTCGGCGAGACCGGCGATCAGCGCCAGAAGTTGGCCTACGTGCAGCTCGCGATGGGTATAGAGGGCCTGCGCCTGATGCCGTTCGAGGTCGAGCCGAACGCAGCGATCCTGGACCGTCTCGGAGAGGCCGGGCTCTGGCTGTTCGCCATCAACATCTACGACAGCGTCCCCGTCACTGAATACATGCTGGATTGGCTCGAGCGGCACGGGGAGGGACGCATCGCGGCGCCGCATTTCCTCAAGCCCTGCACCATTGAGGAGGGCGCGGAGAGCCCCGCGCGCTTCCGCGAGCTGCTGGCCCACCCGCGTTTCCACGCCATCCTCTCGCGCCACGGCGGCGTGGGGAGCCGGCGGCCCTATCCGCACGAGGATCTCCGTCCGTGGGTCCAGGAGGTGGCCGAGATCATGACGTGGGATCGGCTGATGTGGGGCAGCGAGTTCCCCGTTCTCTACTGGCGCAACGAGCAGGTGGACGAAGCCCGGCGATGGATACTCGAACTTGGCGTCGAACTGCCTGAGGAAGACAAAGACAAGTTCTTCTACGCCAATGCGCAACGGCTGTTCTTCGCTGAGCCGGCCCCGCCGGCTGAGGCGGCAGAAGTGCCCGACTGGGTCGAGCAGCAGTTCAACCGCGATGCCGACGTCACGCTGTTTCGCCCGAGGGGGCTGGACGTGCCGATGCCGCAGTACGCTCGCCTGCTCTCCGCCTACCTGCGGGCAAACGAACAGGAGCGCGCACTTACGTTCGGCGAGTTCATCATCCGGCGCGCGCAGGAGCCCGATTGAGCGCGGCGGGAGTCAGACGACTTCGTACTGTTCTCACGTCACGCTATGGCAACGGAGAGGAACACAGGAGATGTCCACTGAGGAACCGACGCGCATCGTGGTGCTGGACGGACATGCTCTGAACCCGGGCGACTTGAGCTGGGAGCCGTTGCGCGAGCTGGGCGAGTGCGCCGTCCATGACCGGACGCCGCCGGAGCTGGTTCCGGAGCGCGCGGCGGGTGCATCCATCGTGCTGACCAACAAGACCGTGCTCGACGCGGCGCTGATCGCCCAACTGCCGAAACTGCGCTGCCTTGGTGTGCTGGCCACCGGCTATGACGTTGTGGACGTCGAGGCGGCGACCGAGCGGGGCGTTGTCGTAACGAACGTCCCCGCCTACGCCTCCGACTCGGTGGCCCAGCTTGTTTTCGCCCACATCCTGGAGCACACGCACCACGTGGCCGCCCACAGCGCCGGGGTCCACCAGAGCAGGTGGGCCGGGAGCGAAGACTTCGCCTACTGGGACTATCCTCTGATCGAGCTGGCGGGACTTACGATGGGCATCATCGGGCTCGGGCGCATCGGCCGCGCCGTGGCCGGGGTGGCCCGGGCGTTCGGGATGGATGTCATCGCCCACGACAAGATCGAGCCGGACGAGACCCCCGACGGGGTGCGCATGGTGGACATGGCGACCGTCTTTGCGGAGTCGGACGTGCTGACGCTGCACGTGCCGCTCACACCCGAGACCGAAGGGTTGGTCAACGCCGACCGGCTGGCCATGATGAAGCCGACGGCGCTGCTGATCAACGCCAGCCGGGGGCCCCTGGTAGATCAGGAGGCACTGGCCGAGGCGCTGGAGGCGGGCCGCATCGGCGGCGCGGGCATAGACGTGCTCGCCACCGAGCCGCCGCAGCCGGACAACCCGCTCATCGGGGCGCACGGCTGCACCGTGACGCCGCACATCGGCTGGGCCACGGTGGCGGCGCGCCAGCGGCTCATGGACGTGGCCGTTGACAATGTGCGCAGTTTCCTGCAAGGTCGGCCGCAGAACGTGGTGAACCCCGCGCCTTGACGGGCCGGGGCGTCGCACGTGAAGGTGAAGGGACAGCGGTTGGAGGTCGCCAGGACGGATGCAGTGGCCGCAGACACCGGCGGCTGGCAGGCATTCCGACCACGGGCTCGGAAGGGACACAGATGGACGGCAGACTACAGGGCAGGGCGGCGGTGGTGACCGGCTCGACGGCCGGTATCGGGCGGGCCAGCGCTGAGCTGTTCGCCGAGGAGGGAGCCGCCGTCGTCATAAACGATCACGGCACGAAGCCGCACCTCGGCCCCGAGGTGGTGGAGGCAATCCGCGGGAACGGCGGCACGGCGGACTACTTCCGCGCCGACGTGGCCGACAGCGAACAGGTGCGCGAGCTGATGCGCTTCGCCCTGGAGACCCACGGTCAGGTGGACATCCTGATGAACAACGCCGTCTCCGGCGGCGTAGCTTCGGTGCTGGAGACCGAGGAGGACGACTGGGACGCCCTGTTCGCCTCCACCGTCAAGGCGTGCGCCGTGGCCGGTCGGTGCGTCATTCCGGGCATGATGGAAGCGGGCGGAGGGGCCATCATCAACGTATCGTCGGTGCACGGACTGCTTGGCGGGCGCAACTGCGCGCCCTATGATGCCATGAAGGCGGCGCTGATCAACCTGACGCGCCAGATGGCCGTTGATTACGGGCCGTACGGGATACGGGTAAACGCGCTCTGCCCGGGGCGCATCCTGACGGAGGCCAAAGTGGAGTGGCTGAAGACGCGGCCCGACGAGGTGCGCCGCCAGAAGCTGGTCTACCCGCTGGGCCGGCCCGGAACCATGCGCGAGGCCGCCCAGGCGGCCCTGTTCCTTGCCTCGGACGCTTCCTCGTTCGTGACGGGGCACGCGCTGGTGGTTGACGGCGGCCTGACCGCCCAGCTTCCGGATGCGGCGGCGGCTTTCGTCCAGCGCGGCCTCCAGGAGGAAGGCGATGGATGAACGGATCAGGTCGCTGAGCGATCACATTGACGCGCTCAACGACGCGGGCGTCAGGCGCACGACGTTCTACCCGTGCGTCGCCGAATCGCTCGCGCGGACCGCCGACGAGCCCACCACCATTCGGCGCGCGAAGGCATTCGCCCATCTGCTCGATGAAGCCGCGCAGGTGGTGCTGCCCCACGAGCTGCTGACGGGCTCGATCCTGGGTGTCTGGCCGCTGGCGGACGACCTGCCGGACTACGCCGAATGCCGTCAGGAGGCCGTGGACGCGTTGGAGGCTTACCGCGCGCGGAAACGCCAGCGGGCGGACGGCAACGGCGGCACGCGCTGGGCCCTGATGGCGCGCGATCACTACGACGCGAACGTCACCTATCACCGGTTGCAGGACCTCATCGCCGAGATGCAGCAGCGGTTCGCCGACGCTGAAGACCTGAGCGACGCGGAGATCGCCAGGGAGCTGGAGCGCCATTTCCAGTTCGACTACGGCGAGGAGGCGCACGAGCTGATGCGCGAGCTGCCGTGGGTCGTGGCGAACCACCTGGACCTGAACTACCAGAAGGTCGTGGCGCGCGGCCTGGGCGACATCCGGCGCGAGATACTCGAACGTCGCCGGAACGCCGAGGGGCCGGAGCAAGAGACGTTCTACACGTCCACGCTCATCGCCGTGGAAGCGGCCATTCGCTTCGTCGAACGCTACGCCGAGACGCTGGGGGAAGCGGCCGCCGCTGCCGACACCGCACCCGACAGGGCAGCCGAGTTGCGGGGGATGGCGTCGGTCTGCCGGCGGGTCGCTGAGCGCCGCCCGGAGACCTTCCGCGAGGCGCTCCAACTGATGTGGCTCGTGCATATCATGGCCAACATCGGCGGCGGTTCGGCGCTCTCCTTCGCGCGCTTCGACCAGTACATGTATCCCTTCTACAGGAAGGACCTCGCGGAGGGGGTCATGACCCGGGAGGAGGCGAAAGCCCTTGTCGGCTGCATGTGGCTGAAGGTCAACGAACCGCACATGCGCACCGTGCAGAGCCTGTGCCTGGCCGGGACCAGGCCGGACGGGGCGGACGGCGCCAACGAGCTGACCGAGCTGTGCCTGGAGGTCTGCGCCGAGCTGGGGCGTCCCTATCCGAACACTTCCGTGCGGCTCAGCCGCGCCAGCCCCGACTGGCTGCTGGACATGGTGGTCGGGGCAATCAAGCGCGGCTTCGGCCAGCCGATGGTCCTCAACGACGAGACCTGGATACCCAACTTCGAGCGGCTCGGCTACCCGATCGAGGACGCGCGGGACTACTACAACATGGGCTGTGTCGAGATGATGATCATGGGCAAGTGCCCCAACTGGGCGGGCTGCGGGGGCGTGGACTTCCCGGCCTGCATCGAGCTGGTGTTCCGTAACGGGCACGCCAACATGGCCGGCCAGACGGGCCCCCGGACGGGCACGCTGGAGTCCCTCCAGACGTTCGAGCAGTTCATGGATGCCTACCTGGCGCAGCTCAGGCACCGGGTCGGCCTTGCCCGCGCCAACGCCGAGCAGATGCACGAGAGCGCCATCGGCAGGCACTTCGACCCCTCCGCCTCCGCGCTGATAGACGACTGCCTGGAGAAGGGCCTGGACCTCTTCCAGGGCGGCAGCAGGCACGAGCCCATCCGGGCGATCGGCGGGTACGGGCTGGGCACCGCGGCCGATTCGCTCAGCGCGATCCGGAAGTTCGTCTACGGGGACGGGCTTCTCACGCTCCAGGAGATGCAGGAAGCTCTGGAGGCCGACTATGCGGGGC
>JAWOCH010000146.1:0-3618 GCA_046483865.1 Candidatus Brocadiia bacterium
CACCCGTGCCGACGCCGACCGGATCCGCCAGGTGGTGGAGGCCCTCGGCGGAATGATATACGAGAAGCCGCGCACAGAATCAGCACAACTCCGCAGGGCCGTTGGGGCCAACCCCACGCTCACACAGAGCTTAGGCGATTTGGGGACGCGGGTTCGATTCCCGCCGCCTCCACCATCCTTCTCCGTCGTAAGTGCCCCCAGGGGCGCCGGTTGGCGCCTCGGCCTCTTCCGTATAGGCCCCGGCGTGCATGGAATCTGCATACGTTTCGCCGGTGATCATGCCCCACACCGTCTGGGCCAGGTGGTGAAGCCGTTGCCGACTGGCCTTCGTGTAGAGGTCGAGGGTGATGTTCGGGGCGGCGTGCCGCATCATTACCTGCTGCTCCTTGGCCGTCGCTCCGGCAGCGTCAAGGAGGGTGGCATAGGTTGTGCGGAGGGCATGGAAGTCCGCCTTGCCCCGCCCTGTCTCTTTGGGGATGCCGGCAATCTGGAGGTCCCTGTCCAGGGCGCGGGCGGTGTGGGACGGGACGTAGAGCAGGCGCCCCCCAGGTGGCAGGTTGGCTGTGTCTTGAGCCAGGAGCACGGCCAGCTCAGGGGCGATGGGCTGCCGGCCGCCCTTGCGGCCCTTACTCCAAGCGGCCTCATGTTCCAGGGATGCGCCCTGTGCGTCCAGATGCCGGCACCGCAGGGAGCGCAGTTCGTTTGCCCGGAAGCCCGTAGCCAAGGCGACCTCGTAGCAACGCACACGCTTGTGGTCTGCAGCAGCGAGCAACCGGGCAACTTCGTCGGGCCCTAATGCCCGACGCCGCTTCTGAGGACCGGGGCTCGACAGGACAAGATGCTCAAGAGGATGCTCCCCCAGCAGCCCCCGCTTCACACACCAGCTACAGAACGCATGGAGGGCGCCCGCGTAACGCTGGACAGTGGCCGGCGCCCGGTCCTGTCCCAGCTCGCAGAGCGCCGCCTCAACGTCGAGTAGGATGCCCCGCAAGTCCCCCACTGCCTCCAGACCCAGGCGTTCCCGCCACCACGCCAGGTGGTACTTCTGCATCCTGGCGTGCCCGTCCGCCCAGGGCCTGCCCCCGCGCCCTCCCATCGTTCGCCCCCATTGCAGATACCTCGCCAGGGCCTCGGCCAGCCCAAGCTCTCGGCGGGGCGCGTCGGGAGCGGGCTCGCCAAGGTGCTCACGGCGCCATGCTTCGTGCTCTTTCCGCTCTGCCGCCCGCTTCGTCTCGGCGCGGTTGAATGTGCCGGTGAAGAAAACCTGTTTTCGCTGCCCGTCCACAGTCGCCATATACCAGCCCTGGTACCGGCCGCTGGGGAGCTTGCGGATCCCTGCCATAATCAGACCCTCCCTGCCCCAATGGGCCTTACTGATCTGCCGTCATCCATTCGGGCTCTCTCCTCGCCGGCCCGCCGCAGTCGGCGATCCATGTGCTCAGTGATGGAACGGACAGTCCATGCGTAGTGATTCCAGAGCCGCACCGGCGGCGGCAGTTCCCCCCGCTCCTGCCAGGCCCGGCGGATCGTATCCGCTGAACAACCGCGGCTCTTCATCAGATCCTTCTCGAAGATGATGGTGTGCGGGGGAAGCGAAGTCAAGTAGGAGAACCCGTCGCTGAACTCGAACCCTTCCGCCGCGGCGCCCGAATGCGCCCTGTCGTCTGTCTGTGCCTCGACCATTGTCTCTCGCTTCGTCTAAGTCGCCGGGCACGGGGGATTTAGGGTGAACAAGCCTCGGCTTCCTGAGCGAAATGCTGAAAGTGCTCCCGATCTGCGCTTTCCTGTGCGCTCTCGACGCCTTCTGCGGCCCGCTCAGGCTCCCACGCGGGGATTTCGTTTTCGGATGGCTCAGAACGCCTCCGTTCGAGCACGTGTTCGACCCATTCACGATCTTCATCTGGGGCGAAACTGGGCGCCGCTGCGCGAGTCTGCGGGCTCATTCCGTCCAGACGGGAGATCAGCCTGTGGATGGGATCATCGTGCATGGCCAGCCCTCCTTCGCTCACAGCGGGGGCAGCCGTCCGCAATCCATTGCTCGATGACTTGACGCGGCCAGCGCACCAACGCTCCAAGCTTGACCGGACGCGGCATCCGCCCTGAATCAGCCAGGCGATATACGGTCCTCGCCGAGCACTGCAGCGCCTCCGCCACATCCTGAACCGTCATCATAGCGGCACGTTCGCGAGTCGCCGCCAGCCCTTTCCCGGTCTTCGCCCCGGTGGTGGCATCTTCTGCGTTCTGCATCGGCTCTTCTCCGGTTCACGCAGTGCGCGATGAGCAGGCCGTCCGCGGCCCGCTGACACGGCCATGCTTTCTGCAAAGCGTGCAAAGTTCAAGGGATCTCGGGACCGTACATCACGATGGCCGCCAGAATGTGCGTCTGACGGCCTTCAAGAGCCACGAGAAGCAATTTGAGAAATGCGCTTCTGGCTGCAAAAACCCCGCCCGGTTAGCGCTTCGGAAACATTTTCCGCGCGGCTTCGTCTGTCAAGTCCCTTGGATCGCGAGGGAACCTGCCTTTCTTAACGTGATAGTGATACCATGCCTGGTACCCTCTTACTTCCGGCACCGAAACGCCCCTACCCCTCACGAACGCCAGCATCTCTACCCTCTCACCCCGGAGCTTTCCCTTGTTGTCATCCTGCACACTCGCCCACTCCCGCAGGAGTGAGATCCTGTGCATTACCTCATCGCGGGGCAGACGGATGGGCCCGCGCCGGTATCCCCTGAGGCTGTCGTCCCTCCTGTCCTCGGCCACGGCGCTACGGTGCTCGCCATCATCTGCCTTCGCTCGCCCGGCGTCCTCTTCCGGAGCCTTCAGAGCTTCAGCATCAAGGGACGCCATCATCCGGACCGTTGTCGCACTTGCCCGTCGCTCCAGCTCAGCGTATCGGGCAAGCTCGGCCTGGCAGAAGGACCGCCAGG
The DNA here is from genome assembly GCA_046483865.1 of Candidatus Brocadiia bacterium. Lineage (GTDB taxonomy): Bacteria > Planctomycetota > Brocadiia > SM23-32 > SM23-32 > JAWOCH01. The sequence goes on from JAWOCH010000146.1 coordinate 2,929, forward strand.
ACGCTGCGTCAAATGCTGAGTCAGGACGGATGAACGGAAACGTGACGCAGAACAGGCCGCAGAGAAGCGCGAACACGTCGCCGATGGGGTCCGTGTCAAGCTTGAGTCGCGCCGCTTCGGCCATCATGCGTCGCGTTAACGAGGCGAACTGATTGGCCTCGAACACTTCCTCGATGCGCGCATACGGTTTGTCCGATGCAACGTCGACACGACACGCGTAGTCGGCTGCTGTCTTCATCTTGGCAAGGGCGATCTGCCATCTGGCAAGGACTTCAGCGGGAGCTCCCTCCGCAGGGCGCGCTCTCCTAAGGCACGAGAAGGTGAACGGCAGAAGCAGCGATCTTAAGTACTCGGCGTGGGGTTCAGTCCGGCTGTCGGATGTCGGGACATCTTGTTGCCGCCGCAGGCTTTGGACCCCTTGCTTCGGCAGGGCTGACCCCCGGTTGCGCCGGCCGGCGCCTGGCAGATGCTTCAGAGCTGAGACGGACTTCCTTGCAGCTGTACTGCACCCCGTTTTTTAGACAGGGAAACGGGTCGAGTTATCCAACGACGAGTTTTCCTCAGGCATGGGGGCGTCGGCGAAATCCGCCAATGGGCGCGGGAGCGACCCCTGTGGACCGCTCCCGCTTGCGACGCTTCGCCGCGTGCCCAGCCGGCTATCCCTGGCAGGTTGCTCTCCAGCAGAGCCTG
>JAWOCH010000250.1:0-3642 GCA_046483865.1 Candidatus Brocadiia bacterium
GACACACGCCCCGGCAGACCCGGCTTTCGGCGGTGCAGAGGAGGCGCAACGTGCGCGGCGCTTTCCGCGTCAGGCGGCCGGATCGCATCGACGGACGCAGGGTGCTGTTGGTGGACGACGTGATGACCACCGGGGCGACGGCCGACGAGTGCGCCAAGGTGCTGACGCGCGCCGGGGCGGCCGAGGTCCAGGTGTTCACCCTCGCCCGCACCGCGCCCTGAGCGCGTGCCCAGAGAGCGGCCTCCTCCGGTCGGGCAGGCGGGGCGTCTTCGGGCGCCGGACGGCGGCCCTTGTCCGGCGAGGACGCCGGACCTACCGGTTGCTCAACGGGCTGTCGGGGGAGTTCAGTCCCGCAGGAAGTACCGGATGGCTTCCTCGACCTCCTCAAGGTCCACGTCGGTGTCGGTGCACGGTCCGTGGGGGCGGATGTTGATGATGCCCAGGTTGGGCTTGGGGAAGACGCTTATCATGCCCTCTTTCAGCTCCTGCTCGCAGGCGATGGCCACCACGGCGCGGACGCTGTCCTCCTTCGCCATCTTCAAGGCCAGCCGCCCGCCGGTCGCCACGGCGCAGCGTGTCCCGTAGCGCTCGCTCAGCTCCAGGACGTCCTTGATCTTGCAGCGCCCGCAGCGGAGGCATTCGTTGATGTCGTTGGTTATCTTCTGCTTGCACTCGCTGCACTGCAGGCAGGAGGGCACCAGGATGAGCAGCTCCTCCGGCCGGCAGCGCGGCCGCCGCACGCGCGTGAAGAAGTTCATCAGTTTCACCAGCGTCTTGCTCATCGCCCCCGCCCCACGAAACGGTCGCCCGGCTCCACGGCATGGCCGTGGATGAAATCCCTGGCAGACATGCGCCGGCTTCCGGCCGGCTTCAGCTCCAGTATACGCACCCCACCCCCTCCGGTGCTGACCACCAGGCCGGCCTTCTCCCCGGCGCGCAGGATGGTGCCCGGTGGCTCCTGCGGGCCTTCCAGGCCGGGCGGCTCGACGGACAGCAGCGTCACCTCGGTGCGCTGTCCGTCGTGCTCCAGGCTGCACCGGGCGCCGGGCCAGGGCGTCACGCCGCGCACGTGGTTGCACACCTCTGCGGCGCTGCGGGACCAGTCAACGCGCCCGTCCGCCTTCGTCAGCTTGCGCGCGAAGAAGCCGCCCTCGGCCGGCTGGGGTTCCTCGGGTACCGGCTCGCCGCGCTCGATGCGCCCGACAACGTCGGTTATCAGCTCCGCGCCGACCTGCGCCAGACGATCATACAGTTCCCCGGCCGTCTCCTGCGGGCCGATGCCCACCTCCCGCCGGGCCAGCAGCGGGCCGGCGTCCAGCTCCGGTTCCATCCGAATGACGCTCACGCCGGTGACCTGCTCGCCCCGCATCACGGCCCAGTTGATGGGGGCCGCGCCCCGGTAGTCGGGCAGCAGGGAGGCGTGAACGTTCAGGAAGCCGCGCTCGGTCGCCTCCAGCAGCTCCGGGCTCAGGATCTCGCCGTAAGCCACCACCACGCCCAGCTCCGCGCCGGTCGCGCTGAGTTCGCGGACCGGCTCGGCGTTGTTGGCCGACTTCGGCTTGCAGGTGTCCAGCCCCAGCTCCTCCGCGACCCGGGCGACCGCGGTGGCCGCCGGCTCCCGGCCGCGCCCGCGCGGCTTGTCCGGCCGGGTGACCACGCGCAGCGCATCGTGCCCCGCCGCGTGCAGCGCCCTCAGAGACGGCACGGCGAAGTCCGGGCTGCCGAAGAACAAAAGCTTCACGATTCCTCACCACGGAGCCAAGGAGAACGGCAAGGGCTGTACTAACGACAACGACACAACGAGCACGACGAACGGCAAGTACAAGGCAACAAGATGTGCCGGATGAAGATGGCAAAGGTACCAAAAACACTTGGAGCGCTGTCTTGGTGACATATCCTGCCTATCGTGTACATCCTGTTCTGCCGTTTATCGTTGCGCTCGTTGTGGCGTCGTGGTTAATCCTGGTGTTGGTCTTTGAGGTCTTGCCATTCGCGTTCGAGCCGTTTCAGGTGGCTTCGGATGGACATCAGCCGCGCGGGCGGCAGGCGGTCAACTATCAGCACGCCGTTGATGTGGTCCAGCTCGTGCTGCCAGGCGCGGGCGGCCAGGCCCTCCGCCTCCATCTCCAGGCGCTCGCCCTCCAGCGTGTAGGCCACCACGGCGACCCGCTCCGAGCGGGGCACCTGCACCCGCAGGCCGGGCAGGCTCAGGCAGCCTTCTTCCTCCTCCGCGTGGCCCTCGCGCCCGATGATGCGCGGGTTGACGTAGATGCGCGGGCCGTCTCGGTCCAGGTCCACGTCGAGGGTCACGATTCGGTCGGTCCAGCCGATCTGAGGCCCGGCCAGCCCGACGCCGTCGGCTTCGTACATGAACTCCAGCATGTCCTCGGCGCGGGACACGAAGGCGTCGTCTATCTCCTCGACCGGCCGGCAGCGCTTCCGCAGCACGCCGTCCGGGTAGATCTTCAGTTCCATTGCTCCGCTCGATCAGGTGCCCGGAGTGAACCGTACAGACTACCAGAATTCGCGGGTTCGGGAAAGGGGCCGGGAGGGCGAGGCATTTGCGCTGTGGGGGGAATCGCCCCTTGGGCCTCGTGCCGCCGGAGACAGAGCGGACGCGCGGGAGCGCGTCCCTCCACGGCACGTCACAGGGTGTGTCCGCCGGCCGGAGGCGGGACCCCCTGGAGGGCCACGCTTCCGCGTGGCCGGGGCAGGAGGCGGACGCGACAGAGCGCGTCCCTCCACGGCACGTCACAGGGTGTGTCCGCCGGCCAGAGGCGGGACCCCTGGAGGGCCACGCTCCGTCGTGGCCGGCCGTTGCTGGTCGAGAGCGGCCCTGGGGGGCCAGAAGTTTTCTGCCGGCCCGGCGCGCTGCAGTGCGCTCTCAGCCGCCCGCCGCGCTCTCCACGCCCTCGACCACGCGGACCTCCTCTTCCGTCAGGCCGTAGAGGCGGTAGACGATCTGGTCTATAAGCCAGTCGGTGGAACGGATGTTCTCCACGTCGTACTCGCCCGTCTGCGGGTCCCGGTCAGGATACCAATCGCCGGAGCCAATACGTTCCAGCAGGTCACGGAGGGCCTCCAGGTCATCTTCGATGTCCGGGAACACATCCGCGAGTACCTGGAGCACAGAAGCGCCGCCACCGCTGCCCCGGTCCTCTTCCCGGAGCGCAGCCAGCCACTTGAACCGCTCGAAGCCCAGCCGCGGCAGGTCGTCGAAGCCGTAGTTGTGCTCGTCGCTGTCGTAGAGTTCGTCCAGGGAGCAGCCGAACGCCTCCTCCACCTTGTCGGCATAGGTGCTCATGCGCCGCTGCTTAACGGTCGGGCCAGTCGTCTCGCGTGCGTGCTGGACGTAGTCGCGGATGGCGGCGGTCACGGACAGGCTGGACAGATCGTCGGGATCAAGGCCGTGGTTGACGAATGCGTCGCGGACCCCGTCCCACAGAGCCTGCCGCTCCTTGTGCATCTCCATCATCTGCTCGGCCAGATAGGCCAGGAAGTCGTGCACCACGTCGCTGTGCTCCAGCGGGTTGCCCTCGGCGTCGTAGCCGCTGGGGGCGTCTTCGTTTAGGTAGTCCGGAATCTCCTCGACGCAAGCCTTCTCCAGCGCCTCGCCCATCGAGATGGAATCCGCAAAAGCCA
>JAWOCH010000276.1:0-2724 GCA_046483865.1 Candidatus Brocadiia bacterium
AGTCATCCTGGAAGCGACCCGACGGGCGGGAGAACGTCTATGAATGGTCGGCAATCCGCGTGAGCGTAGGTGGCAAGAACCGGTTGTTCGGCATGGACCGGGACATCACCGACCGCGAGCGCGCCGAGAGGCAGCTCGAGCAGTACGCCGACCAGTTGGCCGAGCTGAACGCCGAACTGGAACGCTCCAACCGCGAGCTGCAGGACTTCACCCATACCGTCAGCCATGACCTGCAGGAGCCGCTGCGCAAGATCCACACCTTCGGCCAGTTCCTGGCGGAGGACTGCGGAGACGATCTGCCCGAGGAGGGCCTGGAGCACCTGCGGCGCATGCAGGACGCCGCCGTGCGCATGAAGCGGCTCATCCGCCACCTGCTGGACCTGGCCCGGGTGGGCAGCCACGGCGGGGAGATGGTGCCGGTGGACAGCTCCCGCGTGCTGGCCGAGACCGTCGAAGTGCTCAGCCAGGCCATCGAGGACAGCGGAGCCACCGTCGAGGTCCAGGGCGAACTGCCCCCCGTGGTGGCCGACGAGGTGCAACTGGCGCAGATCTTCCAGAACCTGATCAGCAACGCGCTGAAGTTCCGCTCCCCGGACAGGGAGCCGCACGTGGAGATATCCGCCGAGAGGGACGGCCAGATGGCCGTCTTCAGCGTGACCGACAACGGCATAGGCGTCGAGGAGCGATTCCTGGAGAAGATATTCGGGGTGTTTCAGCGGCTCTACCCCCGGGACAGGTACGAAGGGGCGGGCGTGGGGCTTGCCCTTTGCCGCAAGATCGTCACCAGGCACGGCGGCAAGATCTGGGCCGAATCCGTCCACGGCGAAGGAACAACCATCTACTTCAAACTGCCGGCCGCCCACGGGAGGGTGGAAGACAATGAAACCCAGTGAGGAACTCAGACAGGTGAAAGTGCTTCTCGTAGAAGACGACCCCGATGATGTGGAGATCACCCGCCGGGCGTTCGAGCGCGGCAGGATAGCCAACCCCCTCTACATAGTGCGCGACGGGGAGGAGGCACTGGAGTTCCTCCAGCACACCGGCCGCTATGAAGGCTGCGACGGCGAAGCCCCCAGGCCCGGCCTGATACTGCTGGACCTGAACCTGCCCCGCGTGGACGGGCGGGAAGTCCTGCGGCAGATCAAGCAGGACGCCCAACTGAGACGCATACCCGTCGTCGTGCTGACCACCTCCAGCGAGGACGACGACGTGATGGCCTGCTATGACGACGGCGCCAATACCTACATCACCAAGCCCGTCGAATTCGACAAATTCATCCAGGCCGTCATCACCATCGGGCAGTATTGGCTCTCGGTAGCAGAAATACCCGACGGCACCTGAGTGCAGGCCATGGCAGACCGCCGCACAGTTCGGGCGCTGCTGGTGGAAGACGATCAGGAAGACGTGCTGATCTTCCGCCGCTACGCCGAGCACATCGCCCGCTACGAGCTGGACATACAGCGCGTGCGGGGCGAGGAGGCAGCCCGCCGACAGGTGTCCGACGGGCAGTTCGACGTGCTGTTCCTGGACCTGAACCTGCGGGGCGGCGGACACGGACTGAGCCTGCTCCGCAGACTGCGCCGCAGCCAGGTGGACGTGCCCCCGGTGGTCGTGGTCACCGGCTCGGGTGACGAGGGCAAGGCCGTTGAGGCCATGAAGACCGGCGCCTATGATTACCTTGTCAAGGAACAGCTCAGCCCAGACCTGCTGGAGCGAACCATCCGCCACGCCCTGGAGCGGCGCGCCCTGGAGCGGGAAAGAACCGAGATGGTAGAGAAGCTCGCGGAACTGAGCGTCACCGACGAGCTGACCGGCATCGCCAACCGGCGCTCGCTGCAGCGCAAGATGGAGGACGAAGTCTGCCGCTCCACCCGCACGGGTCGCCCGTTCAGCCTGCTGATGGTTGACCTGGACCACTTCAAGGACGTAAACGACACACACGGCCACCAGGCGGGGGATCGCGTGCTGCAGGCCTGCGCGCGCACGCTCAGCCGAAGCGTACGCAACACCGACGTGGTCGCCCGCTATGGGGGCGAGGAGTTCTGCGTCGTACTGACCGAGACGGCGCTGTCCGGCGCTCATGACGCGGCGAAGAAACTGCGCCGGCGCATCGCCAGTCTGCCGGAGCCGGTGCCGACCGTCAGCATCGGAGCCGCCGCCTGGGAACCCGGCGTCTGCGCCGAGGAGATCGTTCGGCGCGCCGACAAGGCCATGTACAGGGCCAAGCGAGCCGGCAGGAACCAGGTGGCCGTGTGGCAGGATAATCCGCCCGCACAGGGCGACGGCCAGCCCCGTCCGGCCGAGGGGTGTTCGCCCGCCAGGGAGGGCCGGACGCCATGAGCCATCGGCAATCACTGCGCGTGTTGCTGGTCGAAGACGATCCCGAAGACGCGCAGATATTCCGCCGCTACGCCGTTCAATGCCGCGTGTTCCGCATCCGCGTGGACCATGCCGCCGACTGCGAACAGGCCCGCGAGCACCTGGGCAGCGGAGACTACGACCTGATCTTCCTTGACATGCACCTGGAAGCCGGGCTTAGCGGGCTGGAGGCGCTGGCCCGCATCCGGCCGCTGGCCCCGCCTCCAGGTGGAAGTCCAGGAAGATCAGGTCGTAGTCCCCGCTGCGCAGGTGCTCGCGGGCCTGTTCGCAGTCGGCGGCATGGTCCACGCGGATGCGGAACACGCGGCACTGACCGGCGTAGCGGCGGAATATCTGCGCGTCTTC
>JAWOCH010000281.1:0-30790 GCA_046483865.1 Candidatus Brocadiia bacterium
AACTGCCCGGCGGCGCGACCCCGGCGGTGCGCGTGCCACGCCAGCAGCGCCCCACAGCCCAGCGTGGGAGCGCCGAAGACCGCCGCCAGCACCACGGCCCACGGCCGGCCCAGCACGGCACCCGCCACGCTGAGCCCCGTCAGGAACAGCAGGCCCACGAAGCCCCATGCCGCCAGCCGAGCAGTGGGCGCGCTTTGCTCTATGGCGCGGACCTGCTCGTCGTAATCGCGCAGCTCCAGCCGCAGCTCCTCGGACTCCTCCAGGCGGCGTTCCAGGGCCTTCAGTTCCCGCTCGGTTCTCTGTTCCTTGCGCTCCAGTGCTTCGATCTGTTGGCCTGCCTGCCGGGACTCTGCGGCGAGTTCCCCCAGACGCTTCTTCGCCCGGACGACGGCCTGCTCCAGGTCGCGCCACTTCTGGGCCTGTTCGGCGGTGAACGGCTCCAGGGCACGGCGTTCGTCCAGGGCCTTGCGCAGGGCCGCCAGTGCCTCGCGTCCCCGCCTATGCTGCTCCCGCCGTCGGGCCAGCTCCATGCGGTGGTGTTCCTGTTCGGCGTCCTCTATGCGCTCGGCCACGACCGCCGCGCGCTGTGCCATGCGGTCGAAGCCCTCCTCCTCCAGCCGGCCGCCCAGCGCGTCCATGTCCTCCAGCAGCTCCTGCGCCGCGTCCAGGCGGTCCTTCAGTTTGCCGTCCTCCTGGGCGTTGGATATGCGCAACTCCTTGGCGGTCAGCCGACCGATGGCGCGGAGCTGGTCCTGGACCGACTCGATCTCCTGGGTGCGCAGCCCGGTCAGCCGGTCGGTCACCCCGGTGTAGAAGTCCGGCTCGCGGGCGATGGACAGGTCGCTGTTGCGAATGACGAACACGTTGCGGCAGTCCTCGGCGGTCAGCGGCCACAGGTCAGTCACGGGCCCGTCCTCGGGCAGCTTGTGTTCGGTCCCGTCCTTCTCGCGCAGGACCAGGTAGCCCTGGGGACTCTCGTCCACGCGCTCGATTCCCTCCAGCCCGCGGGCGCCCTTGCCCAGCAGCATCCGCAGCAGGGCCTCGACCACCAGCGTCTTGCCCTGTTCGTTGTGCGCGAACACCAGGCTGAAGTCGCCGGGCCGCTGCGCGCCCGTGTCGCCCAGGGGTCCGTAGCGACGGATGGAGAACTCGCCTATCTTCACAGTCCGGCCTCCGTCATGGCCCGCAGTGCGATGCGCGTCAGTTCCTCCCGCCGGTCGGGCGAGTCCGTCTGTTGCTCTGCCCGTTGCCTGAACTCCGCGAACAGGCTGGTGCCCACCAGCCGGGAGACGTCGCGGACAGCGAAGGTGAACTCCGCGCAGCCAACGGCCAGCGCCTCCAGCTCGGCCGCCAGCTCCTCTTCGGTCCGGCCGAGATCGGCTCCGTCCATGTATCCGCTGATCTCCAGCAGGATCTTTGCGGCCGGATGCGCCCTGTCGAGGCCGCCGCGGACGGCCTCGGCCGGGTCCCCACCGGCGAAGGGGTCGAGCCGCACGTGGACCCGCTCGAAGTGCGGCGTGTCCAGCATCTGCGCCCGCGGCGGCTCGCCGACGGAGAACAGGTTCACCGCCCGCCGGCCCGTCTCCCTCCGTGTGATCGAGACCGGGGAGCCGGAGTAGACGAAGAAACCGCCGCCGGGCAGGGCCCACTCCTGGAACCGGCTGTGGAAGTGGCCGGCCAGCACGTAGTCCACCGGCACGTCCTCGAAGTAGCGCAGAGCCACCGGCATGTGCCGCGCCGGCCCCTCGGGGCCGAAGTCCGCCCGCTCGGTGTCTACCGGCAGCGCGTCAAGCAGTTCGCCGTGGTAGAGAAGGATGGATGTGTCTGCGTCCGCGACCGTATCGCCCGCCTGCCGCAACCGGGCCACCAGCCGCTCTCCGCGCAGGTCGCGGTAGGGCAGTCCGACCAGCATCACTTGCCCCACGCTGACGGGTTCGGCCTCGGTCAGCACATGCACGTTCTCGCCGAAGTAGAAGCCGGGCCGGTAGGCGTGCTGGTCGTGGTTTCCGGGCAGGAGCAGGACAGGGAAATCATGCCCCCCCAGCAGGGCGCGCAGGGCGGGGCGCAGCGCTTCGGCGTCCACCTCGGCGTCGAACAGGTCGCCGCTGATCGCCAGCAGGCCGACTTCCTGCGCCCGGCCCAGAGCTACCACCTGCTCGAGCGCATCCCAGCGCTCGTCGCCCTCCTGTTGCAGGTGAACGTCAGCCGTATGCAGAATCTTCATCTTCTCTTCCCCGGTGTCTGCCCTATCGTACAGGCATGGCAGCCTACGTCAAGCCGGTAAGCCTTGCAACTCCAGCCCCTTTCCATGATCATGTAAGGGGTGGCGGCATTGCAGAGGAACGACCATGGCGGCGGAGCCTCGCGAAGACGGCGGGCATGATACCTTTGAGCACACGGCCGACGTGGGAATCCGAGCCTGGGGCTCTGACCTGACGGAGCTGTTCGAGCAGGCGGCGGCCGGGCTCATCGAGATGTTGCTGAACCCCGGCACAGTCGAGCCCGAGCAGAGCCGCCCCGTCGAAGTGGCGGGCGACAGCCCGGAGGACATGCTGGTGTCCTGGCTGGAGGAGCTGCTCTTTGCATTCGAGGCGGAGGAGTTCGCCCCGGCCGACGCCCGCGTGGACAGCCTCGCGGACGCCGCCCTGCGCGGGACAATCCGGGGGGAGCCCCTGGACAGAAGCCGCCACGAGTTGAGAAGCGCCGTCAAGGCCGTCACCTATCACGACCTGACCATCAGGGAGACCGGGGCGGGATACGAAGTGCGCATCGTGCTGGACGTTTGAGCCGATCGAGACACGCAGGGAGACTGCACGAGATGAGCAACCAGGAATTCGATCTAAGGCAGGTTGGTCCGTACATCCATGAGATACCGGCCTCCGGCGGGATGAACGTCCCCGTGCGCGTCTACGCGAGCAGGGAGCTGCTCGACAAGATAGTGGGGGACAATGCCGTGCAGCAGGCGGTCAACGTCGCCCACATGCCGGGCATCGTGCGCGCGTCGCTTGCCATGCCTGACGCTCACTGGGGCTACGGTTTCCCGATAGGCGGCGTGGCGGCCTTCGACGCCGACGAGGGCGGCGTGGTGACCCCCGGCGGCATCGGTTTCGACATCAACTGCGGCGTGCGCCTGATCCGCTCCGACCTTGGCGAGCAGGACGTGAAACCGCGTATCGAGCGGCTGATCAACGCCTTCTATGACAACGTCCCCTGCGGCGTGGGTTCCTCAAAGGCTATCCGCAAGCTGAGCCAGAAAGAACTGCGGGAGGTCTGCCGGCGGGGCGCCGCCTGGCCTGTCGAGCAGGGCTTCGGGCGGGAGGAGGACCTGGAGCGGACAGAGGCGCAGGGCGCGCTGCCGGACGCCGACCCGTCGGTGCTCAGCAACCGGGCGATTCAGCGTGGCCAGCCCCAAGTGGGCACGCTGGGCAGCGGCAACCACTTCCTGGAAGTGGATGTCGTGCGGCGCGTCTACGACGAGAAGGTGGCCGATGCATTCGGCCTGAGCAACGGGCAGGTGGTCTTCCAGATCCACTGCGGCTCGCGCGGCTTCGGTCACCAGGTCTGCAGCGACTTCCTGAAGACGATGCAGAAAGCCACCAGGCGCTACGGCATCCGGGTGCCCGACAAGCAGCTCGCCTGCGCGCCGTTGGACTCCGAGGAAGCCCGCAAGTACCTGGCCGGCATGGCCTGCGCGGCGAACTACGCCTGGGCGAACCGCCAGACCATCCTTGCCCTGGTGTTGCGGGCCCTCGAGGACATCTTCGGCCAGGGGCGCGACGAGATGGGTGTGCGGCAGGTCTACGACGTGTGCCACAACATCGCCAAGTTCGAGGAGCACGACGTGGACGGACGGCGGCGAACTCTGTGCGTCCATCGCAAAGGTGCCACACGGGCCTTCCCGGCCGGCCATCCGGAGACGCCCGAGCCCTACCGGGAAGTGGGCCAGCCGGTGCTGATCCCCGGCGACATGGGCACGGCGTCTTACGTGCTGGTGGGCGCCCCCCGGGCGATGCAGGAAACCTGGGGCAGCACTTGCCACGGCGCCGGGCGGACGATGAGCCGCAAAGGCGCCAAGCGCAAGGCGAAGGGGCGCAGCATAAAGAAGGAACTCGGAGAGCGCGGCATATACGTGCGCTACGAGGGGCGCGACACGCTGGCCGAGGAAATGCCCGAGGCGTACAAGGACGTCGAGCAGGTGGTGGACGTGATGCACGAGGCGGGCATCACACGCAAAGTCGCCCGCCTGGAGCCGGTCGGCGTCGTGAAGGGATAGCCGGCCGGGAAGCCCCAGATTCTCCCCGCGCTTTCTCTCGGCGCACTCAGTGGTTCAGGGGAGTTCTGCGCCCTTTCTGAGAGTGTCAGAGCCCGCCTGGGCTGCGACGGCCCGCGCGTCCTGCAGCGGGCGGCCACGATTTGGTATAAGCGCTCAGTGGCGAGCACTCCTCGGCGAGTTTGTGTGGGACCTGTGGGCATGGAAGTGCACTGCCCCTATTGCGAAGCCGACCTGTCGGTGGACACACAGGTGGATTATGTCCGCTGTGGGGAATGCCTGCGCGAGTTCAGCGTGCAGGGCAAGCAAAGGGTGAAGTGCCCCGAGTGCGGGGCCATACTGGGCGTTCCCGCCGGGGCGAGCGTGGTGCTGTGCGGCACCTGCCGCCACAGGCTGGTGCTGGGCAGCCCGCCGGCGGATGAGCAGACGGCCTTCACCGCCCGGATGTCCGAGGAGGAGCCCAGCACTACCGGCGACGACGAGACCTCCGTCATCGCATCCCCCCAGCACTACGAAGAACTGCGCCTGACGGCCATACGCGAGCAGTTCGCGGACAAATACGAGGTCCTCGAGCAGCTTGGACGCGGGGGCATGGGCGCCATCTACAAGGCCAGGCAGCTCCAGCCCGAGCGTCTGGTGGTGCTGAAGCTGATGCTTCACGGCCGGTTTGCGTCCGAGAAATACCGCATGCGCTTCGAGCGCGAGGCACAGGCCATCGCCAGGCTGAAGCACCCGAACATCGTCTCGGTCTACGAGTTCGGGGAGGTCAACGGGCAGCCCTACTTCACGATGGAGTACGTCGAGGGCTCCAACGTGAAGGCATACGCCCGGGGCCGCCGGCTGGACAAGCGGGAGATCTGCCGGCTGATGCTGAAGACGGCCCGGGCCGTCGCCTATGCGCACCAGCGGGGCGTCATCCACCGCGACATAAAGCCCTCCAACATCCTGGTGGACGGCACCGGCAACCCCCAGCTTCTGGACTTCGGGCTGGCCCAGCTCGCCGGCGGTTACGGCGATGAGCACGATCAGATGACCGAAGTCGGCGAGGTCATGGGCACTCCTTCCTACATGAGTCCCGAACAGACCCTGGGCCGCCCGGACGAGATAGACATCCGCTCCGACGTGTACAGCCTGGGCGTGTTGTTCTACGAGCTGGTCACCGGGACGCTGCCCTACCGGGTTGATCGGACGCGCCCGTTGGAGTCGCTGCGCGTCATCCGCGAGTTCAGCCCCCGCCCTCCGTCGGAGATCGAGGAGGCGGTGGACTCGGACATGGACGCCATCGTGATGAAGTGCCTGGAGAAGGAGCGCGACCTGCGCTACCAGAGCGCCGTGGAGCTGGCCGAGGACATCGGCCGCTACCTGCGGGGCCAGCCGGTGGAAGCCCGGCCGTCCACCAGCTTCTACCACCTGCGCAAGCTGCTGTGGCGCCACCGCAGCTTCTTCCTGCCCATCCTGGTGGGCGGGGTGGCGATCTTTCTGGTTACCGCGTTCACCGTGTTCTGGCTGGCCAGGCAGAGCCAGCAGGCCCGGGAGGAGGCGAGCGCCGCCATCGAGCAGAAAGAGCAGCTCGTTGACTTCGTCCTGCAGCTCGGCGCCGTCCGCAGCGGGGTGGACGACCTGTTGGCCCAGGGCCGCTGGGAGGATGCCTGGCGGGCCGCACGGTTCGCCGAGCAGCAGCTACCCGCCGAGGCCGGGCTCCAGCGGTTCAGCCAACGGGTCCGCGACCGCATTGCCGTCGCCACCAGCGGCGAGGTGCAGCAGGTGCGCAAACTCATCGAGCAGTTGCGCTTCCGGGAGGCATCCGAGCGACTCGGGCAACTGCGGGTTCTGGCGGGAACGGTCGGGTTGTCTGAGCTGAGCGAAAAGGTGCAGGTGCTTGACGAGCAGTTCGATGACGCCTGCTGGCAGAGCGTCTTCAGCTACATAGAGCGCAACGGGGGCTCCGTCAGAGCGCTCAAACAGTTCCTGCGTGAGTGCCCCAACAGCACACACGCCGCCGAGGCCCGCAGCCTGCTGCAGAAGCTGCTGATAGGCATTCGCTTCAGCGAATGGCCTTTCGATCCCGAGGAGGCCGTCCGCCGCCGCAAGGTCACTGCCAAAGCGCTGGACATTCCATACTACCGACAGCTTCAACTGGACGGGGAGACGGCCCTGGACCTGGTACTCATCCCGGCGGGCGAGTTTGTGATGGGCGCCCCGGAGAACGGCCGGGACTACGCCGCCGACCAGAAGCCCGCCCATCGGGTGCGCATAAGCAGTCCGTTCTACGTGAGCAGCACCGAGGTGACCAGACGCCAGTTCGAGGCGGTCACGGGGCGTCGGGCCGCGCCGCCCGAGGGCGACGCCGAGGCCCCGGCGGACGACGACCTGCCCGCCTGCGTCTCCTACGAGGACGCCCGCGTGTTCTGCTCCGAGCTGTCGCGCAGGCGCCACCTCATCGTGCGCCTGCCCACTGAGGCGGAGTGGGAGTATGCCTGCCGCGCCGGCGCCCGTGACGTGTTTGGGCACGCCGGATCTCCGGAGGCGTTGCTTGAGCAGGCATGGTGCCGGGAGAACTCCGACGGTCGGCCGCATCCCGCCGCGCAGAAGCAGCCGAATGCCTGGGGGCTGCACGACGTGTACGGGAACATGCTGGAGTGGTGCAGGGACTGGTATGACAGCCGTTACTATTACGCCAGCCCCGTTGACGACCCGAAGGGCCCGGACTCGGGCACCTACCGCGTGCTGCGCGGCGGCTCGTGGGCTGACAAACCACAGGAAGTCCACGCCGCCTTCCGCAAGGCACACCTGCCGGACAGCCGAGGCCCCATGTACGGGTTCCGTGTCTGCGTGGAGGTCTTCACCGAGCAATCCCAGGAGCCGCTGGCCACGAACATCCTGTCGGGCGGCGGCTGAGGGCGTCAGTCCTCGATCAGGCGTATGGCGCCGGAGGGACATGCCTCAGCCGCCTGCCGGCACGCCTCTTCGAACTCCGGCGGAACGTGCTGCACCTGCACCTGCGAGACATTGCCCACCACCTGGAAGACTTCTGGACAAAGCTGCTGGCAGCGAAGCGATGCGATGCAGAGGGATTCGTCCACCTGGGCTCTCATCGCCGTGGGTCCCATCGGGTTCGAGTGGCGTGTGAGCGCATCGTAAGCGTCGTGCCAGGGAGGGGCAAGGGCGCTGCGCCGAGCGCGCGTGAAGTCAGTGGCTTTTTTGCAGGTGGTTTCCGGGCGGCGGCTTCGGGCCTCCGAACGGCTGGGACCGGGCCTAAAAGCCTTCTGAGAAGTAAGATAAGCACTTCAGGTCGGCCGCCCAAGGTACCGTGGTCCCGGCCGGCGACAAGCGGTTTGTCTTGGCCGTTGGGGATTGGATAGAGTTACCACAGCGGGACGGAATACGACACCGACAATGCGCGGGAACAAAGGGGCCGAGGATATGAGACTGAAAGAGGCACAGATGCTGGGTATTCTGGCGCTGATCGCGGTGGGCATCATACTGCTGTGCATGTGGGGTGGGGAGGGCCCGGGCTCGGAGGTGGCTGTCACGCAGGCGGAAGGCGAGCCCGTCGAGTCCATGCCTTCCGATTCGGGGCTGGCCGAGCTGTACAGGGATCTGCTGGTGCATGAGCCGCTGCCGCCGGCGGAACAGTCGGGAGACGCGTACCTGATAGACGTCGGTGCGCCCGTGCCGCCGGAGCCGGTCAACGAGGAGGTGCGCATACAGCGGGTGATCGAGGAGCGTTCGGCTGAGGAGATACCTCTCATGCCGGCCGAGGAGGCGGCTGAGGCAACGGAGCCGGCCGCCGAGCCCGAGCCGCCGAAGCCCAGGACCTTCACGCACGTCGTCCAGAAGGGCGATACCCTGTCGTCCATCAGCAAGCAGTATTACGGCACCGTGGGCAGATGGCGAGACATCCAGACGGCCAACGGCATCTCCGACCCCCGCCGTATCGTGCCCGGCGTGGCCTTGAAGATACCCGCCGCCGAGGGCGGCGAACGCACACCGACGGCCGCCAACCCCGCCCTGAGCAGCAATGCCGCGCAGGAGTCCTCCGGGCGCACCTACACCGTCAAGAAGGGGGACACGCTGTGGCGGATAGCGCAGCGCTACTACGACGACGGCAGCAAGTGGAAGGGCATCCTGTCGGCCAATCGCCACCTGCTCGACGAGGCGGAGGACGTGCGTCCCGGGATGCAACTGCGCGTTCCGTGACGCAACGCGGCCCCTGTCTCCCGGCCACCCCAAGCCAACCACGCACAGGTCCAGCGACCGATCCATCCCCGCACCAAGGCGTTGCGTGCAGCCGGGCCGCGTGCTACCGTGAAAGAGCACTGAAGATGGCCTGGCACAGGGGTTGTGCATGACGCTCAGCGCACCATCGCCCGCCCTGGGTGAGGAGGGACTGCCGCCCCGGATCGAACTGGATGGCGCCTCCCTGGCGCTTCAGAAGACGTACAAACACAACTCCGTCAGCGCAGTGGGACTCTACGGAGACGGCGAGAGCAGGGCGGTTCTGAAGTGCTATCGGCGGGGCTCACTGCTGGGCATCCCGATGCGGTGGATGGGGCGGCTGATGGCCCGCCACGAGGCGGCCGTGCTCCAGCAGGTGCAGGACATACCCGGCGTGCCGCGGCTGCTGGGCCGCTACGGCCGGACGGGCATCATCCGCCAGCACGTGCCGGGCCGGCCGTTGACACGCGACACCGAGGTCCCGGTGCAGTTCTTCGGGGATCTGTTCCGTCTGCTGCACCGGCTGCATCGCCGGGGGGTGGCCTATGTCGACCTGGAGAAGGCCGAGAATATACTGCTGGGCGAGGACGGGCGGCCTTACCTGATAGATTTCCAGGTGGCTTTCCACGTTCCCGACCGGCTGTTCGGCCGGCTGTGGCCCGTTCGCTGGCTGCGGGACCAACTCCAGCGGGCCGACCTCTACCACGCGCGCAAGCACATGCGGCGGCTGTGGCCGGGCCGGCTGTCGGCTCGCCAGCAGCGGCGCCTGCGCCGCCGGCCGTGGTTCGTCAAACTCGCCAACGCGCTCAACGCACCCTATAAGAAGCTGCGCCGATGGGCTGTGGGCAAAGAATGAGGTGGGCACGCCTGCGCGCAGGGCTGGGGCTGCTGCTGGTCTCTGTGATGCTGTGTGTTGTGCTGAGCCGCTCCGCCCGAGCCGCCGTGACGGCCCAGCAACTGCGGGGGGCTATTGACGGGCTCGTGGCGGACATCCGCGCGGCGCAGGAGGCCGATGGCGCGTTCCGCGCCGCCCGGGCGGACTGGCCGGTCGGCCAGACGGCGTTGGCGGTGCTTGCTCTGCGGGCCGCCGGCGTCAGTGCAGATGATCCTGCCGTGCGGAACGGGGCGGCCTTCCTGGCAGACCGCCAGGGAGAGACTACACACGCGGTATACGAGACGGCGCTCAAGGTTATGGCCCTGGCGGAGGCAGACCCTCAGGCATACCGCCCCCAGATCAAGGCCGGCGCTCTGTACCTGGTCCGGGCGCAACAGCAGTCCGGTGGCTGGTCGTATCGTGAGAGCGGTCGGACGGACAACTCAAACAGCCAGTTCGGCATTCTGGGCCTCCACGCCGCTGCCCTGGCCGGCGTGCAGATACCGGAGGAGGTGTGGGAGAAGGCAAGGGCTTACTTCACCAGCCGGCAGGCCGGCCGAGGGGGCTGGGGCTACACGGGCCCCCGCAGCGCGCGCGGCAGCATGACGGTGGCGGGCGTGGCCAGCCTGTACGTCTGCGATCTGTGGCTGCACGTGCGCCGGGGCAAATGCGGCGTCTACCCCGACCAGGACGCCCTACAGGATGGACTGCAGTGGCTGGCGCGCAACTTCTCGGTCACCCAGAACCCCGGCTACAGGGAGTGGAAGTACTACTACCTCTACGGCCTGGAGCGCGCGGGCTCGATACTGGCCCGGCGTTACTTCGGCAACCGCGACTGGTACAGGGAGGGTGTCGAGCACCTGGTGAGCCGGGGGCGAGCCCGCCTCGGCGGCGGCCCGTCGGCCGAGTGGGAACTGCTCAGGAAGTGCTTCGCGCTGCTGTTCCTGGCCAAGGGCAACGCCCCTCTCGTCATGCAGAAGGCCGAATGGCCCGGCGGCCAGTGGGAGAAGAATCGGTACGACATCCGGTTCCTCACCGCGTACGTCGGCGATCAACTGGGGCAGGAACTCGATTGGCAGATCGTGCCCCTGCGGGCACCCCTGGACCGGTTGGTAGCCGCGCCGCTGCTATATGTGAGCGGCAGCGGCCAGCCCGGGTGGACGCCGGAGGAGGTGGACCAGTTGCGTCGCTACGTGGAAGGCGGGGGCGTCTTGCTGGTGGAGGCCGCCGACGGGGATCCGGCCTTCGACCAGGCATTCCGGGCCGCGATCGAGCGCGCCTTTCCCGACGACGAGCTGTCCGAACTGCCCGATGGTCACGCGGTCTACAACGCTTACTTCGACCTCGGCCCGACGGAACGGCCCCCGCTGGAGGGTCTCGGCGGTCCCTGCTGGCTGTCGGTCGTCTATGCGCCGGAGGGACTGAGCTGCCCGCTGGACGTGGCCGACTACGAGCACTGGAGTTTCCGGCTGGGCACCAACGTGGTGGCCTACGTAACCGGCCTGCGCCCGCTGGAGGGCAAGCTGGTGGAGCGGGAGGTGTTCCTGCCCACCGGCGACAAGCCGCTGGCGCGGGGCGGGGCCTTCGTCATGGGCCAGGTGGTCCACGGCGGTCAGTGGCAGCCTCACAAGCTCGCATGGCCGAAGACGCTGGAGCGACTCAGCCAGCAGGCGGGGGTGGAGGTCTATAGCCGCCCCGTGCCGGTGGATCCGGCGTTGGAGTCGCCTTTTGTGGCGCACGTTTTGTACCTGACGGGTGTGGGTGAGTTGCGGCTCAACGAGCGCGTGCGCCAGCGGCTGCGGACCTACGTCGAGCGGGGCGGCTTCCTCTTCGTAGAGGCCGCCTGCGGCAGCAAGCGGTTCGACCGGTCCTTCCGCGAGCTGGCCGAGGAGCTGTTCCCCGACACCCGGTTGCAGCGCCTGCCGGTGGGCCATCCTCTGCTGGAGGGCGGTCCGGCCCTGGAGCGTGTCGAGTACACAGACATGGTCCTGCGCGAGAATCCGGAGCTTTCCCGCGCCTTTCTGGAGTTCATCGAGCGCGACGGGCGGGTGGTGCTGGTCTACAGCCGGTACGACCTGAGCAGCGCGATAGACGGGCACCCGTGCCACCGCTGTCCGGCCGTCCTGGAGCCCTCCGCCGGCCGGCTGGCGATGAAGGTGCTTCTCTACGGACTGTCGAACTGATGGCTGTTGGGCAGCCGAGCCGCGGGTTTGACAGCTACCGGGCCACTCAGCAACGGGCGCGCCTGATTGCGTCCGGGGGCCGGTTTTGCTAACCTGTCGGGCGGCATGCCGGCGGCAGGGGTTTGGGAGCAGCTATGAGAGAGTTCTGGAGATACGCCTGGCGCATCCTGGTGGCCGGCGTGGCCCTGGCGGGCATCACGCTGCTGTCGCTGATGGTGCTGAGCCGCTTCGAGGAGTTCCCTCAGCCGCCTGCCGGTTCGGCCTCGGTGCTGCCGCGCATATTCGTGGCCAAGGCGCTGGTCGGCGGCGTGCTCGCGTACGCCGCTTTCCGCTCTCGGTGGGGCGGCACTCAACTGGTGGCCGCCGTGTTCGTGGCCTACTTCGGGCTCTACACCTTCCTGCCGCAAATGGAGGCCCGCCTGCTGCTGGCGGAGCACATCACCCCGGCGACCTCCGCGGTCATTACGGCGCACGGATTCCTGGTGGGGCTTGTGTTCGCCCTGTTCCTGTTGCCTTTGAGCGGCAGCCCCCGGGCCTCCGCCGTGCTTGAGGAGAGCCCTCGCCTGCACATGGGTGCCCGCCAGTGGGTGCTGCGTGTGCTGTTGTGCGTGGGTGGCTGGCTGGCGATGAAGGCCGGCGGGGCCTTCGTCCTGGGCGAAGCCTACGAGATAAGCGACGGGTTGGGCATCCTGTATTGGAGCGGCATCCGGCTGCTGGAAGCGCTGCTGCTACTGGTGTTCGCGCTGCCGCTGGTGAAGATGCTTGAGGGCGGACGCCTGGAGGCGGCTCTGGTCACGGCGCTGTGCATGGCCATACTGGCCGCCGTTGCCCCCATCGTTGTTGCCCAGGCATACGTGCCGGTCAGCCACGGCATGTTGCGCATGGCCGAGATGGGGTTGACGGATTTCCTCTACGGTGCCCTGGTGGGGTTCCTTTTCAGCTACGAAGCTCCCTCCTCCCCCGCCTTCGCGGGGTTCTGACTCTGCGGTCGGGGTGTGTGCTGTGGCTGGCCCTCACGGCTCGGGCTCCGCACTGCAGACCCGTTTCGGGGCCATTCGTTTGACACTGCCCCCCACCCTGTTAGAATGGACAGGATTTGCCGTGCGCACTCAACAGAGGGCCTGACGGGCCTCTGCTTGCGGGTTCTGCCCGGTTGCGAATGACGGGGTGTCAGGGGTATGAAACTGGCTGTTACGGGCAAAGGCGGGGCCGGTAAGACGACCGTGGCGGTCGTGGTGGCGAAATACCTCGCCGAGCAGGGCCGCTCGGTCGTCCTGATTGACGCCGATCCCGATGCCAACGCCGCCATGACGTTGGGCCTCTCAGACGATCAGCAGCCCCAGCCCATTTCCGAGCTGAAGGAGTTGATCGCCGAACGCACCGGGGCCACCGGCGCGGGCGGCGAGATATTCAGCCTGAACCCGCGTGTGGACGACATCCCGGATCGCTACGCCGTCCCGGTGGACGGCATCCGTTTGCTGCGCATGGGCCGCTTGGCCCAGGGCGGCTCGGGTTGCTTCTGTCCGGAGAATGCGTTCCTGAAGAACCTCCTCGCGCATCTGTTCTTCGCCGACGACGAGGACGTCATCCTTGACATGGAGGCGGGAGTGGAGCACCTGGGCCGGGGCACAGCCGCGGGTGTGGAGCGCATGGTTGTTGTCGTCGAGCCCGGCCGCCGCAGCATCCAGACGGCATTCACCATCCGGCGATATGCCGCCGACATCGGCATCCGTGATATCGCGGCCGTGGTCAACAAGTATCGCTCCCAGGAGGAGATCCACGCCGTTCAGCAGCAACTCGGAGACCTGCCTGTCGTCGGCCGACTGCCTTACGATCAGACGATAGCCGCCGCGGACCTGGAGGGCACCTGCCCATACCGCGGCACAGAGGACCAGAAACGCCTGGCGCGCGACCTGCTGGAAGCGGTCGCCGCCGGCGCGTAGTAGGCAAACAAACCGGACGGAGGACGAGATGGCCGCTGATAGCGACAGGAAGAGCAGCGACAGCGCTTCGCAGCAGATGATCGAGCACGCTGCCGCCTGCGGTTTCGAGCTGGCGTGGGATCGCTACGAGGCGATCCTGCCCCAGTGTGACTTCGGGCGGCTGGGCCTGTGCTGCCGCAACTGCGTGCTGGGGCCCTGCCGTATAGACCCTTTCGGCGAGGGCGCACAGTGCGGCGTGTGTGGTGCGACGGCGGGCACTATCGCCGCGCGCAACCTGGCCCGCAACTGCGCCGCCGGAGCCGCCGCCCACTCCGACCACGGGCGGGACATCGTCCATACTCTCCTGCTGGCCGCACGCGGCAAGGCGGAGGGATACGAGGTCAAGGACGAGACCAAGCTTCGGGCCATGGCCGAGGAGTTCGGCATAGAGCAGGAGGACAAGGACCTGAAGGACGTGGCCACCGAGGTGGCCGAACTGGCCCTGGCCGACTTCGGCCGCCAGGAGGGGGTGCTTCGGCTGGTCAGCCGTGCCCCTGAGCCGCTGCAGCGCAAGTGGGAACGGGCAGGCGTCACTCCCACCGGCATTGATGCCGATATCGTGCGCATCATGCACGCCACCCACATCGGCGTGGACAACGAGCCGCTCCACATCCTGCGTCAGATGATTCGCACGGCCCTTTCTGACGGCTGGGGCGGCAGCATGTACGCCACAGACATCAGCGACGTGCTGTTCGGCGGGCCGGAGCCCATCAAGAGCCGCACCAACCTGGGCGTGCTGCGTCCGGACGCCGTCAACGTAGTGGTGCACGGGCATGAGCCGACCCTGTCGGAGATGATAGTGGCCGCCGCCCAGATGCCGGACATCGCCCAGGAGGCCGAGGAGGCAGGCGCGGACGGCATCCAGCTCTCGGGCATCTGCTGCACCGCCAATGAGATCCTCATGCGCCACGGCATCCCCATCGCCGGCAACTTCCTGCAGCAGGAGCTGGCCCTGGCCACCGGCGCCGTGGACGCCATGGTGGTGGACGTGCAGTGCATCTTCCCGGCCATCAGCCGCTTCGCCGAGCACATGCCAGTGCGGCTGATTTCCACTTCCAAGAAGGCCGCCTTCGAGGGCGTCGAGCATATCGAGTTCGACGAGGAGAAAGCCCTCGAGAGCGCCAAGAGAATCCTGCGGGCGGCCATCGAGGCCTTCAGGGAGCGGGATCCCTCAGCGGCCACTGTGCCGCAGCAGAGCGAACAACTCATCGGTGGCTATACCGTCGAGAGCATCTTCACTACCCTCGGTGGCACCTACCGGCCCCTGTTCCGCCCACTGAACCGCGGCATCATGGACGGCCGCATCCGGGGCGTGGCGGGCGTGGTGGGCTGCAACAACGTGAAGATCACCCACGACTGGGGCCACGTCGAGATGGTGAAGGAGCTGATCCGCAACGACGTGCTGGTGGTGCAGACCGGCTGCAGCGCCATCGCCTGCGCCAAGGCCGGCCTGATGAGGCCCGAGGCGGCCGAGGTCTACGCCGGTAAGGGCCTGCAGGAGATCTGCGAGGCCGTCGGCATCGCGCCCGTCCTGCACGTTGGTTCCTGCGTGGACAACAGCCGCATCCTGCTGGCCTGCGTCGAGATGGTCAAGGAGGGCGGGCTGGGTGAGGACATATCCGAGCTGCCCGTCGCCGGTGCCGCACCGGAGTGGATGAGTGAGAAGGCCATCTCCATCGCCACCTACGTGGCCGCCAGCGGCATCTACACCGTCCTGGCCGAGCCGTTCCCCATCATGGGCAGCAAGATCGTGCGCGACTACCTGACCGAGGGCATGGAGGACGACTTCGGCGGGAAGCTCGCGTTCGAGCGCGATCCCATCAAGGCGGCTCATATGATGATTGACCACATCAACCAGAAGCGCCAGGCGCTGGCCCTGCCTGAGATGCTCTACGAGCCACAGCAGGTCGAACGCAAGGCGCCGGTTCCCGCCGAGTGACCGACGCGGCTTTCCCAATCCGGAACAAGAAAATGGCGAAGAACAAGAAGACCGGAGCAGTCGTGGTTGACCTGGAGCGCTGCCTGGCCTGTCGAGCCTGTGAGACGGCCTGCGCGATGGCCCACGGCGGCTTCGAGGACATAGTGGAAGCGGTCCTGGCGGATGCGCACATGGTGCCCCGGGTGCGCGTGATCGCCGCCGGGAGCAGGGCGGTGCCCGTGCAGTGTCAGCACTGCCAGGACGCTCCCTGCGTGACGGTCTGCCCCTCCGGCGCGCTGTATCGCGAGGAGGAAGGTGGCCCGGTATTGACGGCGCCCGAGAAGTGCATCGGCTGCAAGTCGTGCGTGGTTGTCTGCCCGTTCGGTTCCCTGCAGTGGGATGCCGAGGGCCGTACCGTACTGAAGTGCGATCTGTGCGCAGGGCTCATACAGGAGGGCGAGCCGCCACACTGCGTGGTTGCCTGCCCGACGGGGGCCCGACAGGTGATGGCATTGGAGGACCTGGTGGACCAGCGCCGCCGGGACTCCGCCCGTCGCACCATCGCCGTCACCCAGGCGCACGCCGAGTCCGCCGAGGAATAGCCCGCTGCGGAGGGACAGATGCCGGTAGTGGAGACCGAGCCGGCCGTGCAGGCGGCGCAGGAGATGCTGGAATCCTACGGCCGGCAGCGCGACAGCCTCATACACGTGCTGCAGGACCTGCAGGAGCGGTTCGACTACCTGCCCCGCCCGGCCCTCGAGCAAGTGGCCGAAGGGCTGGGACTGCCGTTGCCGGAGGTGCTGCGGGTGGCCACGTTCTACGCCGCCTTCAGTCTGGAGCCGCTCGGAGAGCACGTCATCAGCGTCTGCACCGGCACTGCGTGCCACGTGCGCGGGGCAAGGACGCTGGTGGAAACGCTGGAGGATATCCTCGACGTGGAGCGGGGCAGGACCACACAAGATGGCCTGTTCACCCTGAAGACCGTCAACTGCCTGGGCGCCTGCGCGTTGGGCCCGCTGGTCGCTGTTGACGGCAACTACTACGGACACATGACGCCGGCCCGGCTGGAGCCTGTGCTGGAGGAGTACGGATTTGGGCGTGACGACGACCAGGATTGAGTCCCTGCGCCAGTTGCAGGACTCGAGCGACTCGCTCCGCGAGGAGGGCGAGGCCACCAAGACGCTCTGCGTGTGCCTGGGCACCGGCTGCACGGCCAGCGGAGCGGGACCGCTGTTCGAGGCGTTCCAGGAGGCCGTCCGCGACCAGGACGCTGCCGACCGGCTGGACATCAAGCGCACCGGCTGCCACGGCTTCTGCGAGCGCGGGCCGGTGGTGGTCGTGCGCCCGGGGGGCACGTTCTACTGCTCGGTCTCTGCTGAAGATGCCGCCGAAATCGTGGAGAAAGCCCTTGCCGGCGACGAACCGGTCGAAAGACTCCTATACGAGCTGGACGACGAGCGGCTGGAGAAGGAGGAGGACGTCCCCTTCTACAGCCATCAGCGCCGGATTGCCCTGCGGCTGAACGGCGTCATAGATCCGCTGGACATCATGGATTACATCCGCCACGGCGGCTACCAGGCCCTGGGCCAGGTGCTGCTGCGGTGGACGCCGGAGCGGGTTATCGAGGAAGTGACCGACAGCGGCCTGAGGGGCCGGGGCGGGGGCGGATTCCCCACCGGCCGCAAGTGGGCCGCCTGTCGCGACGCGCCCGGCGAGGTCAAGTACGTCATCTGCAACGGCGACGAAGGCGACCCCGGCGCGTTCATGGACCGCTCCATCATGGAGGCCAATCCCCACAGCGTGTTGGAGGGCATGGCCATCGGCTCCTTCGCCATCGGCGCCCGGCAGGGCTACATCTACGTGCGTCAGGAATACCCCCTGGCGGTCAAGACGCTGCGCAAGGCCATCGGGCAGGCGCGCGAGCTGGGCCTGCTCGGCGACAATCTGTTGGGCAGCCATCACTGCTTCGACGTGGAGATCGTGCGCGGCGGCGGCGCCTTCGTCTGTGGGGAGTCCACCGCGCTGATGGCCTCCCTGGAGGGCCGCGTGGGCGAGCCGCGCGCCAAGCACATTCACACCGTCGAGAGCGGCCTGTGGGACAGGCCCACCACCTTGAACAACGTCGAGACCTGGGCCAACGTGCCCGTCATCATCGAGCGCGGCGCCGAATGGTTCTCCTCGATCGGGTCGCAGAACTCCAAGGGCACCAAGGTCTTCAGCCTCGTGGGCAAGGTCAATAACACCGGCCTGGTCGAGGTGCCCATGGGGATCACGCTGCGGGAGATCATCTACGACATCGGCGGCGGCATCCCGGACGATCGGGAGTTCAAGGCCGTCCAGACGGGCGGGCCCAGCGGCGGCTGCATACCGGCGGAGCTTCTGGACCTGGAGGTGGACTTCGACCGCCTGACCGAAGTCGGCTCCATGATGGGCTCCGGCGGCATGATCGTGATGGACGAGGATAGCTGCATGGTGGACGTGGCCCGCTATTTCGTCAACTTCCTGGTGGAGGAGTCGTGCGGCAAGTGCACCCCCTGCCGGGAGGGGCTGCCGCGGATGCTTCAGATACTGGACCGCATCTGCGAAGGCCGGGGCACCATGGAGGACCTGGAACTGCTGGAGGACCTGGCCGATGTGGTCAAGACCACCTCCCTGTGCAAGCTGGGCACCTCCGCGCCGAACCCCGTCCTGAGCACACTGCGCTACTTCCGGGACGAGTACGAGGCCCACATCCGCGACAAGCGCTGTCCGGCCGGCGTCTGCCGGGAGTTGATCAGCTTCACCATAGACCCCGAGACGTGCATCTGCTGCGGACGCTGCGCCGGCAAGTGTCCTGTCGAGTGCATATCGGGCACGAAGGGCAAACCGCCCGCCCGAGCCACCGACGAGGACCGCGAGCAGGGGAAAGTGGGCGAGCCGTTCGCCATAGACCAGGATACCTGCATAAAGTGCGGCACCTGCCTGGAAGTCTGCCCGGTGGGCGCCGTGGCAAAGGAATAGATGCCGAAGGTGAACTTCACAATCAACGGCCAGCCGGTCACCTGCGAGAAGGACTCCATGTTGCTTGAGGTGGCCCTGGCGAACGGGTTCGACATCCCGGCCCTGTGCTATCACCAGGCCGAGCCGCCCTATGGGGCGTGTCGTTTGTGCCTGGTGGAGATCACCCAGGGCAAGTGGAACTGGGTGGAGGCGTCCTGCACCTACCCGGTGCGCGAAGACGGCATCCAGGTGCAGACCGACAGCGACAAGGTGCGCCGCTACCGCCGGCTGAACCTGGAGCTGTTGTTGGCCCGCTGTCCGGAGTCGGAAGCCGTCCAGCAGATGGCCCGCGACCTGGGTTTGGGGGGCGCCCGGCTGCCGCAGGACGGCACCGACCAGTGCATCCAGTGCGGGCTCTGTGTGCGCGTCTGCCGCGACCTGATCGGCGTCGGCGCCATCGGGTTCACCGGGCGGGGGGCGGATCGGCACGTTGACACGCCCTATGGAGAGCCCTCGGAAACGTGCATCGGCTGCGGGGCGTGCGCGGAGCTTTGCCCCACCGGACACGTGCACGTGGTGGATGACCTGGAGGCAATGACACGGCGTATCGAGCCCTTCCACACGGAGCACAGGCTGGTACCGTGCCCGCAGTGCGGACGGGGCTACGTGAGTGAGAAACAACTGGAGCATCTGCGCCAGGAACTCGGCGAGAAGGCTGCCATACTGGAGTGCTGTGCGGTCTGTCGGAGTCGCAGCCGGGCCCTGGAGCTGAAGAGCGTTTATGATGCCATGACCAAAACGCGGTAGGAGGTTCCCGATGTCCCGGAAGGTTTTCAGCGCGGTCATACGGGGCGCGCACGAGTTCGTAGATGAGGCCGAGCAGGCGTGGAAGAAAGCCGTCGACGAACACGGGGAGTCGGCCGAGCTGAAGTTCCCCGAGACGGCCTTCGCATTGCCGATGATACTGGCACTGACCGGTCGGAAGGTGCAGACGCTGGCCGACTGCGAGCCGGTGCTCAAACACTGCCGGGAGGACCTGCTGCACGGTGTGCCGGCCGACCAATCCTGGTTGCCCTACCTGGGCCACGGGCTGGACGCCGGCGCGGCCACGCTGTTCGCCCAGGAGATCACCTGTGCCATAGATTACCTGAACGGCTACGAAGCCCCGGACGGCTACCAGGGCTTTCTGACCGATACATCCATGCGTGAGGTGGGCATCCAGTTGGTGGATGGGCGCATGCCCGGCTTCGCTGCCATACTGGGCCCGGCGCCGGACGAAGAGACGGCCGTCCACGTGGTGCGTGAGCTGCAGAAGCGCAACATCCTGATCTTCCCGGTGGCTGACCGGGACGGCAAAACGATGAAGCAACAGCTCGACGCCCAGAAGATTCAGACCGGCTGGGAGACCTACCTGGTCTGCACGGGACCCCGCACGCGGGACGCGATCCTCGTGCTGAACTGGGCCGTACGCAGCGCGTTGACCTTCGGCGGCCTGAAGCCCGGCAAGTACCAGGAAATCCTGCAGTACTCGCGCGACCGCGTCTTCGCCTTCGGCATTACCTTCGGCACCATTCCGGACGATTGGTACGCCACGGGCGCCGGCGCCATCCTGATGGGCTATCCCGTCATAAGTGACAGCGCCGACACCCCGGAGGTCCGCCCCACGGGTGTGACCACCTACGAGGCGCTGGTGAGAGTGACCGACTGCGAGGAAATCGTGCCCACCTGCATCGAAGTGCGGGGCGTGAAGGTGAAGATCGAGGAGATAGACATCCCCGTCTCCTTCGCCGCCGCCTTCGAGGGCGAGCGCGTCCGCCGGGACGACATGCAGGTTGAGTTCGGCGGCAAGAAAGCCCACTGCGGCGAATTCCTCCACATGGTGGAGATGGACGACATCACCGACGGCGACATCGAGGTGGTGGGGGAGGACATAGACGACGTTGAGACCGGAGCCGCCGTGGACATGGGCATCGAAGTGCTGGTGGCCGGCCGCGAGATGCAGGAGGACTTCGAGGGCATCCTGGAGCGGCAGATACACCGTTACCTGAACCACGCCACAGGCGTGATGCACATCGGACAGCGCCACCTGGTCTGGCTGCGGTTCAGCAAGGCGGCTTTCGAGCAGGGCTTCCGCCTGAAACACATCGGGAACATCATCCATGCCAAGCTGCACGATGAGTACGGCAAGATCGTGGACAAGGTGGCCGTGCGCATCGTGACCGAGGAGGATGCGCTGGAGGACCTGATGCAGCGGGCGGCCAGCGCCTATGAAGCGCGCGACGCCCGGCTGGCCGGCCTCACCGACGAGGAGGTGGACGTATTCTACTCCTGCACCCTGTGCCAGACCTTCGCGCCGAATCACGTCTGTGTGGTCAGCCCCGAGCGGCCGGGCCTGTGCGGCGCCTACGACTGGCTGGACTGCAAGGCAGCCAAGCAGATCAGCCCCGAGGGCTGCAACCAACCCATTCCGAAGGGCCGCACCATCAACGAGGAGATGGGCGAATGGGAAGCAGTCAATGAGTTCGTCTACGAGCACTCCAACCGCACGGTGGAGCACTACTGCCAGTACTCCCTGATGAACCACCCCATGACCTCCTGCGGATGCTTCGAGTGCATCGTCGCCATCGTGCCGGAGGCCAACGGCGTGATGGTGGTCAACCGGGAGCACGGCGGCATGACCCCCATCGGCATGGAGTTCAGCACGCTGGCCGGCCAGGTGGGCGGGGGAGTGCAGACACCGGGTTTCCTCGGCATCGGCCGGCGCTATATGCTCAGCGAGAAGTTCATCAGCTACGAAGGCGGACTGCCGCGGGTGGTCTGGATGCCCAAAGAGTTGAAGGAGGAGATGGGCGAAGACCTTCATCAGCGCGCTGAAGAGCTGGGCGTTCCGGACTTAGTCGAGAAGATCGCCGACGAAACCGTGGCCACCGACAGCAAGGCACTGATGGAGTTCCTGCAGGAAGTGGGACACCCCGCGCTGGAGATGGAATCCCTGCTGGGCGTGCCGGGCTCACGGCGCGACTGACGGCGTCGGCGGCTGACCTTGCGGATACTGCTACGGACGCGCACGTGACGGCAATTCCGCGACCACTTCACCGAACCGGAGGACCGGCCCCATGGCGTTGACCGGACTGGACATCTATCAGTTACTGCCCCAGACCAACTGCGGGGACTGTGGCGTGCCCACATGCCTGGCGTTCGCGATGAAGGTCGCCTCCAAGCAGGCCGCCCTCGACGAATGCCCCCACGTCAGCGACGAGTCCATGGAGGAATTGGGCGCTGCCAGCGCACCCCCGCAGAAGCTGGTCACCATCGGCACCGGTGAGCGTGCGTTGGAGATCGGCAACGAAACCGTCATGTTCCGCCACGACGAGAAGTTCCACCACCCCTGCGGCATCGGCGTCCTGGTCAACGACACCGACGACGTCGCAGAGAAGGCGGAGAAGATCAAGGCCCTGTCCTTCGAGCGTATCGGCCAGGTCATCGAGGTGGACGTAGTCGCCGTCCGATGTGGGTCCGGAGACGGCGCCCAGCTCAAGGAGGCCGCCGCGCAGTTGAACGATGCGCTGGGTCTGCCGCTGGTGCTGATTGCCGATTCGGCCGACCAGCTCAAGCCGGCCGCGCAGGCTCTCACCGATGCCCGGCCTCTGCTGTGGGAGCGAGAGGGCCCCTCGGACGAACTGATAGAGCTGGCCGCTGAGGCCGACGTGCCCGTTGTCGTGGAAGGCGATCTGGAGAAGTGCGACGCCGACACGCAGAAGGCCAAGGACGCCGGCGTCGAGGAGATGGTCCTGTGCCCCGGCGAGACGGATCCCTATGAGACGCTGCAGTTCCTGACGCAGACCCGCCGGGCGGCCATCCGCCACACCCACCGGCCGCTGGGCTATCCGTCCCTGGTTTACGCCTGGTCGCAGGACCCGGCGCAGCTCGCCCTGGAGGCGTCCCACTACGTGATGAAATACGCCGGCATCGTGCTGATGGACGTGGACGAGCCGGAGTACGTGCTGCCTGCGCTGGTCAGCCGGCAGAGCATCTACATAGACCCTCAGAGGCCGGTGCAGGTCGAGCCGAAGATCTATGATGTCAACGAGCCGGGCGCCGAGTCCCCGCTGCTTATCACAACGAACTTCTCGCTCAGCTACTACAGCGTGCTCAGCGAGGTGGAGACCAGCCGCGTGCCCGCGCGCATCCTGACCGTGGATACGCAGGGCACCAGCGTGCTGACGGCGTGGGCTGCGGACGAGTTCGGCCCGGAGCAGATCAAAGAGGCCGTGGAGAAGTCCGGCGTCATGGACGAGCTGGACGAGGGGTACCGCAAGCCCGTCATACCCGGCCTGGTGGCGGTGATAAGCGGCGAGCTTTCCGAGGAACTGGGCCAGGAGGTGCTGGTCGGCCCCAAGGAGGCCAGCGCGATTCCCCGCTATCTGAAGAACGAATGGCCGAGTCTGGTGGGATGACTGCCCCATGCCGAGGGTGACCTTCCAACCGTCGGGCCTCACCATCGAGGTGGAGTCAGGCACCAGCCTGCTTGACGCCGCCCGTCAGGCCGACGTGCCCATCCGCAACGACTGCGGCGGGCAGGGCGTCTGCGGGCACTGCATGGTCCAGATCCGTCGGGGCGAAGTCAGTCACCTGCCCAGCCGACACGACACCCCCGAGGGGGCCGAACTGGCCTGCCGCTGCCTTGTGACCGAGGGCGACGCCGAGGTGTTCATCCCGGAGGAAAGCCGGGAGGTGGACACCGAGGTCAGCCTGCGGCGGGGCGAGCCCCTGCCGGCG
The DNA here is from genome assembly GCA_046483865.1 of Candidatus Brocadiia bacterium. GTDB lineage: Bacteria > Planctomycetota > Brocadiia > SM23-32 > SM23-32 > JAWOCH01. Next base: position 23,204 of record JAWOCH010000281.1, read on the forward strand.
GATTACGCCCCCGCCGGAGGCATGGTCACCAAGGTGCAGATCGAGCTTGACCCGCCCAGCCTGGACGACAACCGCTCGGATGCCCAGCGCCTGACCCGCGCTCTGCGGCGCCGCCAGGACGGCGAGTACCAGACCGGGCTCGACGTTCTGCGCGACCTGCCTCTGCGCCTTCGGGAGGCCGACTGGCAGCCCGAGGTGACCCTGTCGGTCGAGCCGTGGGGCTTCCGCGTGCTGCACGTGGGCCTCCCTTCGGACGGGCCCCGGGCCATGCTGGCCGTGGACATCGGCACCACCAGCGTCAAGGCGCGTCTGCTGGCTCCCGAGGCCGGCTGGGAGGCTTCCTGTTACAACTCTCAGGTCATGTTCGGGCCCGACGTGATCTCGCGCATCATCCACTGCCAGCGCGCCGAGCAGGGCTGCCCCGACCTCCAGCGGAGAGTGGCCCGCGACGTGGACCGCTTGCTGGAGGCTGTGCTGGACGAGTCGGGCTTCGAGCGGAGTGATGTGTGGAGCGTCGTGATCAGCGGCAACACCACTATGATCCACCTGCTGCTGGGACTGTATCCGGTCTGGATTCGCCGAGAGCCCTACGTGGGCTGCGCCTACGTGCTGCCGTCGGTGAACCCGGCCGACGTGGGATTGAAGATCAACCCGGCCGGACGCGTCTTCTGCCTCCCGTCGGTCAGCTCTTTCGTCGGTGCGGATATCACCGCCGGGGTCCTGGCCACCGGGCTGGCGGACAGGGACCTCCCCGCCGCCCTGATAGACCTGGGCACTAATGGAGAGATGGTTGTGGGATGCAGGGAGTTCATGGTGTGCTGCAGCGCTTCGGCCGGGCCGGCGTTCGAGGGCGGCGTGAGCGCCAGCGGCACCCGCGCACGCCAGGGCGCGATAGACTCGGTGGAGTCGGACGGCACTGTCCGCTGGCGAACCATCGGCGAGAAGGCGCCGGTGGGCATCTGCGGCACGGGATACATTGACCTGCTGGCCGTGCTGGTGCGCGAGGGCATCATGGACAAGACGGGCAAGTTCGTGCCCGAAGCCCCCGGCGTGCGCACGCTTGACGGCGAAGAGCTGGAGTACGTGCTGGCGCCCGCCGATCAGACCGGCACGGACATGGAGATAGTCCTGACCCAGGCCGACGTGGACAACCTGGTGCGCGCCAAGGGGGCAATCTACGCGGCCGGAAGCATCCTGCTGGAAAGCCTGGGCATGGAATGGTCGGACCTGGACAAGATAATGCTGGCGGGCGGCTTCGGTGAGCGGCTGGACAAGGACAACGCCGTGGCGATCGGCCTGCTGCCCGACGTGCCCCGCGAGCGGATCGAGTTCGTGGGCAACACGTCGCTCCAGGGGGCGGCAATGGTCGCAGAGAGCGCCGAGAACTACTGGAAGGCACGCGAGATCGCCACCAGCATGACGTACTTCGAGCTGAGCACGCATCCTGATTTCATGGATCAGTTCGTCAGCGCTTGCTTCCTGCCTCACACTAACACCGAGCGGTTCCCGTCGGTGGCCGGCGGAGAGGCGTAACGGAGTCGCCGCTTGACACGGGAAGGAACACGGGATTGACTAACGCGTTAGAAGGAGAACCGAGATGGCTGTGCCCGACGTGAAAGAGAAGTACAGCGGCAGCATCAACGAGGTCACCATCGGCGCAACCAGCGATGAGGGTGGCTCGCGCACCCGAACGGTGACCATCGGCGGGGAGACCGGCCTGCCCATGCTGGGCTTCGAGGCCGACTACCCCCATCCGCCCGCCTTCGCGCTGGAGATGAGCAACGCCGGCGTGGAAGGCTGGCACGAGGAGTGCAGGAAGCACGTGGCGGACGTGGCCGGTGATCTGGAGAAGTGGGCCGCCGCCTGCGAGGAATGGGGCGCCGATCTGATCTGCCTGCACCTGGACGCCGCTCATCCGGACAGCGAGGGTCGCAGCCCGGAGCAGTGTGCCGACGACGTGAAGCGCGTTCTGGGCGCCTGCGGACTGCCGCTGGTCGTGTGGGGCACGGACGTGGATGAGGTGGACAACGAGGTGCTGCCCAAGTGCACCCACGCCGCCGCCGGCGAGAACTGCCTGTTCGGCACCGCCAAGGAGGACAACTACCGCACTCTGGCCGCGAGCTGCCTGGCCGACTCCCACAAGATCATCGCCGAGGCCCCATCCGACATCAACCTATCCAAGCAGCTCCACATCCTGCTGCGCGACGTGGGGATGAGCCTGGAGGACATGGTGATGCACCCCACCACCGGGGCGCTCGGGTTCGGCCTGGTCTACATCTACACCACCATCGAGCGTGGGCGCATCGCGGCGCTCAACGGCGACACCCTCCTGCAGCAGCCCGTCCTGGTCAACATCGGCAAGGAGATCGGCCGAGTCAAGGAAGCCGTCTCGCCGGAGGAGGAGAATCCCGAGTGGGGCAGCCGTGAGGTGCGCGCGCCGTTGTGGGAGTCTGCCTCCGCCATCGCATACCTCGAATCCGGTGCGGAGCTGTTCGTGCTGCGCAATCCGGACGCGCTTGAACAGGCGCGCGAAGCCGCCAGCCGCATGTGGCCCGGCGCCGACTGACAAAGCAACCGCCCTGAAAGGAGCCCCCCGATGTTCGTCATAGGTGAACGCATCAACGGCATGTTCGCCGAGGTCAAGAAGGCCGTCGAGGCCCGAGAGGCGCAGACCCTCCAGGACCTTGCCACGCGGCAGCTCGAGGCCGGCGCCGACGCGCTGGACATAAACGTCGGCCCCACCAAGGGCAAGGCAACGGACAACATGCGCTGGATGATCGAGACGGTCCAGCAGGCCACCGACGCGCCCCTGTGCATTGACACGCCCAAGTTCGACGTCATGCAGGCGGCGCTGGAGGCCTGCACGAACCCCGCTATCATCAACTCGACCAAGGCATCCCAGCAGGAGCTGGACCGCTACGTGCCGCTGGCCGTGGAGCACGGCGCTCGACTGATCGCCCTGACCATTGATGAGTCAGGCGTGCCCAAGGACGTGGACGGGCGGGTGGCGATGGGCGCCACTATCGTGACCAAGGCCATGGAGCACGGCCTGGCCACCACGGACCTGTTCATTGATCCCGTCATACTGCCGGTGAACGTCGCGCCGAAGCAGCCGAACGCGGTGCTGGAGGCCATCGGCCAGCTCAAGCTCATCTCCAGCCCGCCGCCGAACTTCATCCTCGGCCTGTCGAACGTCAGCCAGAACTGCAAGGAGCGCTCGCTGCTCAACAGCGCCTACGTGGCCATGGCCATCGGACGCGGGCTGAATGCGGCCATCATGGATGCCTTCGATGATACGCTGATGGAGATGGCTATAACCGCCGAGGTGCTCCTGGAGAAGCAGCTCTACTGCGATGACTATATCGCCGCCTACATGAGCAACAAGTAGGCCCCCTCATGCGACCACCCAAACAGGACCATTACGAGATAGCCCGCGCGAAGGCGCTAAACCGCCTGAGGAGCAGTCACGAACCCGTGCGGCTGGAGCGTCTCGGAGCGGTTCTGGATGGCGGCAGCGGCACCATCACCGTGCCCATGCTCTGCTGGCGGGTCGAGACCCGCCTCGAGCCCTATGCTATGCGGCTTCTGGCCGAGGACGTTGAGCCCGACCTCACCTGGCAGATACTCGTGCTGAACTACCTGGCCGCCGAGCGCCCGGCTCCGCCCACGGAGTTCGTATCCTTCGCCGACTTCGCCGAGGGCCGCGGCTACGAGAGCGCCTACCGGGGCCGCGTGAATCAACGGCTCAGCCACACCGTGGGGCGGCAGGGCGACACACTCAAGGCCGCCGTGGAAGGCCTGGACGGCACGATCGTCGAGGGGGATCCCATGCGCTGTATCCTCAGGTTCTTCCCCCTGCTGGAATTCCAGGTCGTGCGTCACGAGGGGGACGAGGACTTCCCGCCATCGTGCACCGTCCTCATGCCCGACAACACGCTGCAGATTTTCTCCCTTGAGGATGGCATCGTGGCCGCCGAGCGTCTTGTGAGTGCCCTGGAAGGCAAGAGCCCTGCCGGCAAACGGGAGGCCGCCCAACCATGAAGCGGGTCTATGTCGCCGCCACCGAGCAGCACGCCGGCAAGACCACCGTCTGCCTCGGCCTGTATCGGGCGGCACAGCAGCGCGGGCTGCGCACCTGCTTCATCAAGCCGGTCGGGCAGCGCTATATCGTCCAGGAAGAGGAGCAGGTGGACGAGGACGCCGTCCTGTTCAAGCAGGCGATGGGCGCCGAGGGAGTGCTGAAGAGCCTCAGCCCGGTCACCATTCCGCGTGGATTCACGCGGGAGTACATCTTCGCCCCCGATCCCGACTCCATCCACCGCCCCATCCTGGATGCGATGGACAGCCTGGCCACAGGACATGACGTGGCCATAGTGGAGGGCACGGGGCACGCGGGCGTCGGCTCGGTCATTGACGCCTCCAACGCCCGCGTCGCGCAGCTTCTGGACGCGGGGGTCATAATCGTGACCGGCGGGGGCATCGGCCGGTGCATTGACCAGATATGCCTGAACCGCGCATTGTTCGACCGTCACGACGTACCGATAGTCGGCGCGGTCATAAACAAGGTCTACCAGGAGAAATACGACAAAGTCAGCGCCGCCGTCCGGCAGGGCCTCGCCAATCAGGGCATCGAGTGCCTGGGGGTGGTGCCATACCGACGTGAGTTGACCTATCCCACCATGCGAAACCTGCAGGAGGAGTTCGGACTGGAGGTGCTCTGCGGCGGCGAGCACCTGGACAGCAAGGTCCAGGACATCATCGTGGCCGCCATGGAACCGCAGGATATGATCAACTACCTGAGTGAGGGCAGCCTGGTGGTGGTGCCCGGCGACCGCGTGGACAATATACTGGCTTCGATCAACGCGCACCTGATGCGGGACCGCGGGACGGGACCGGAGATAGCCGGGCTTCTGCTGACCGGAGGTTTCGTGCCACATCTCAGTATCGTTAATATACTGTGCGCCGTGGACGTGCCGGTGTTGCTGGTGGACGAGGACACGGCCACGGCCGCCTTCAAAGTGCGCAGCCTGGTGCCGAAGATAACAGCGCGTGACTCTCAGAAGGTGGAGATGGCTGCGCAGGTCGTCCAGCAGCACGTGGATGTGAACCGCGTGTTTGCCGCCGCGGGCCTTGACTCGGGGCAGCAGGCACAGGCGACACAGCCCGGTGAGTAGCAGATGGCAAAGATACTCTACGTTGATGCCGACGGTGACCGCACCGAAAGCGTGCGGAGACTGCTGGCCGGCATGGGACATCTGGTCATCGTGGCCCGGTCGGCCGAAAGGGCCATGATCCGGGTGGACCAGGAGAGCGACTTCGACGCCGTGTTGCTCCACCTGATCCTGCCCGGCATGGATGGTGCGGAGTTGTGCCGCTGGCTGGAGCGGTGGAGCCGACTGGCGCGCGTGCCGCGCGTGGTGTTCACCGGGCCGGAGACGCGGCTGAGCCTGGGGCTGGAGGATCGCCTCCCCCCCTGGCTGCCGGCCGATCAGTACCTCCACTGTGTGAGTGACTTCGAGCGAATAGCAGGTGCAGTCCAGAGCGTCCTGAGTCCGCCCGAGAACGGCCGGGCAGGACGCCGACCAAACTGAAAGGAGCGTCGTGGTGCAAAGTGACCTGGAGATCGCACAGCAGGCCGAACTGCGCAAGATCGAGGATGTCGCCGGCGAGGTCGGCATCGAGCGGGAGGAGCTGGAACTCTACGGCGACTATAAGGCCAAGGTCAAGCTCGACATCCTCGGGCGGCTGGCCGATCGGCCTGACGGTAAGTACATAGATGTGACCGCCATCACTCCCACCCCGCTGGGCGAGGGCAAGACCGTCAGCACGATCGGGCTGACACAGGCGCTGTGCCAGATCGGCAAGAACGCCATCGTGTGCATCCGCCAGCCCTCTCTGGGCCCGGTCTTCGGCATCAAGGGCGGCGCCGCCGGCGGCGGCTACAGCCAGGTCATCCCCATGGAGGACTTCAACCTGCACCTGACCGGCGACGTGCACGCCGTCAGCATCGCCCACAACCTGGCCGCCGCATTTCTGGATAATCACATGCGGCGCAAGAACCGCCTGAACGTGGATCCGAAGGCCATCTCCTGGAACCGCGTTGTGGACCTGAACGACCGCTGGGCCCTGGAGGAGATCGTCATCGGTCTGGCCCGGGGTTTCGTCCGCAAGAGCGGCTTTGACATCAGCGTCGCCAGCGAGCTGATGGCCGTGCTCGGCCTGGCCACCGATCTGCAGGACCTGCGCGAGAGGGTGGGGCGCTGCGTGGTCGGCTATACCTACGACAAAGAACCGGTGACCTGCGAGGATCTGGGCTGCGCCGGCGCAATGACCGTGCTGCTCAAGGATGCGCTCAAACCGACGCTCATGCAGACGCTGGAGGGCGGGCCGGCGTTCGTCCACACCGGACCGTTCGCCAACATCGCCCACGGCAACAGCAGCATACTGGCGGACATGATCGCGCTGAAGCTGGGCGACTACGTGGTGACCGAGAGCGGCTTCGGCGCGGATATCGGCATGGAGAAGTTCATGAACATCAAGTGCCGCGTGAGCGGCCTGGTGCCCAACGCCGTGTTGGTCGTCGCCACGGTGCGCGCGCTGAAGATGCACAGCGGCGAGTTCCGGGTCGTTCCCGGCAGGCCGCTGCCGCCGGAGATGCTCGAGGAGAACCCCGAGGCGGTCGCCAGAGGCTGCGAGAACCTGGCCAAGCACATCGAGAACGTCGGCATGTTCGGGGTGCCCTCGGTGGTGGCCGTGAACCGGTTCACCGACGACAAGCCGTCAGAGATCGAAGTGGTCAAGGAGAAGGCCCTCGAGGCCGGCGCCGAGACCGTGGTGACCAGTGACGTCTGGGCCAGGGGCGGCGAAGGTGGCACGGAGGTCGCCGAGGCCATCGTCGAGGCCTGCGACAAGCCCAGCAACTTCCAGCTCCTCTATCCAGACGACGCGTCCATCAAGGAGAAGATCGAGGCGATCGCCACGAAGGTCTACGGCGCGGACGGCGTGGACTTCTCACGCACCGCCCGCCGGCGCATGAGGCTGTTCACCAAGCTGGGTTATGACAACCTGCCCATCTGCATGGCGAAGACGCACCTGTCGCTGTCGCACGATCCGGCTCTGAAGGGCCGCCCGACCGGGTTCACGCTGCCGGTGCGGGACATCCGGCCATCGCTGGGCGCCGGGTTCCTCTATCCGCTCTGCGGCGACATGCGCACGATCCCCGGCCTGCCAGGCTCACCGGCCGGCGAAGACGTGGACATCGACGAGGAAGGCAACGTCGTAGGGCTGTTCTGAACTCTCCAGTACGGCGCACAGCGCGGCCTCCTCGGCCGGAGGCGGGGAACGGCAGTGTCGTTGTGGTTTGGCCTGCCTTTGCCGTTCTCCGTGTCCTCCGTGTCTGCTATGTAGAGACGCGTCAAGAGCGGCCTCCGAAAACGGGCTGTGGCAGCGGCCGATAGATCCCGTGCATTCTGCTATTCGGTCTTGCCCACTTCTGCGGACAGACCATTTTGCCGAAACGCCGGGGGCGGACCATACTCCGTGACGGGCACTGCAGTCTGCCCATGACACAAACGGTCTCGCCCCCTT
>JAWOCH010000373.1:0-2776 GCA_046483865.1 Candidatus Brocadiia bacterium
CCCAACCCGTGGGACAACGGCGGCAACATGGATTTCAAGGACATCTGCGCGGGGAACACGCTGTATCTGCGGGCGCAGCGCGAGGGCGGCCTGCTGGTGCTGGGCGACCTGCACGCGGCGCAGGGCGACGGGGAGATACTGGGCCTGGGCGCCGAGTGCGCCGGGGAGGTGACGCTCCGGATCACGAGAGACGAACGCTGGCTGCCCGAGCGACCGATGATCGAAAAGCCCGGTTCTTTCGTCGCCATCGCCTGCCGTCCGGACTATCGCGAGGCGCGCAACCTGGCGGCCCGCGACGCGGCGAAGCTCGTGTCCCGCGCGGCCGGCGTGACCGAGGAGGAAGCGTACCTGTTCGCGACGATGGTGGGCGACCTGCGCAACGGAGCCGTATGGGCCCTGGCCGGCGAGGAGAGCATCGAGGAATGCCCCTGGCAGGCCGACCTGCCCCTGGTGGTGGGCCTGGAGGTGCCGCTGCCTGAGCCGGGCGATTAGCCCCCGTCGGCGTCCAGCCAGTCCACGGTGACTGCGTCGCTGAGAAGCGTCCCGAACAGGAAGGTGCCGCAGCGGACGTAGCCCGTCCTGCGCCGGCCCTCGGCGTCCGCCACGACGACGTAGAAGACCGCCCGCTTATCCCCAAGCAGCCACGTCAGGCTGCCCCGACGGATGAACCGGCGCTCGTAGTGCAGCAACTGGCAGCCTTCCCCCTCGGCCCAGCGCCGCAGCAGGGCTTCGGCCCGCCGCCAGTCCCGAACGACCCAGCCGGCCACCAACACGGCCATAGCGAACAGCAGCAGACCGACGGTCAGTTCCTGAGACATGGGGCTCCTTCAGCGCAGGCGGACACGCGACCGGGCCGCGCTCAGTCGCCGAAGGTCGGCATCTCGTCCTTCTCCGCCGCGTACAGCTCGTCCACCATGTCGCGGATTTCCTTCATGGACAGCGCTGCGGCGGTGAGGGGATCGTAGAGCACCGACCAGTAGAGCATGTCTTTGTCGCCGCGCAGGCACGCCTCGACCGCCATGCTGGTGGAGCGGACAGCCATGCTGTTGAGCGCGGCGAGCTGGGGCGGCAGTTCGCCCACGTGGCACGGGTGCACCCCGGAACGGTCGGCGTAGCAGGGGACCTCCACCGAGCAGTCGGGCGGCAGGTTGGTGATCAGCCGGTCGTTGCCGACGGTGGCGTTGAACCGGAAGGTCTCCCCGCTCTCCAGCGCGTTCATGATGTAGGAGCCGTACTCGTGCCCCCGCTCCAGGCGCAGCTCTTCGGTCTCTTCGGCGTGGCGTCGGAGCTTCTCGGCCCGGTCTTCGTAGCGGTCGCCGTAGATATCCTTTATGAACCCGTGCCCGCCGTTCCAGTCCTCGCCCTGGTACTTCTCGACCAGGTCCGGCCGTTTGCGGAACCAGGGGCTGTACTCGGAGTTGTGCCCGCTGGATTCGGTCACGTAGTAGCCCAGCCGGCGCAGCATCTCGACGCGCGTGGTGTTGTGCTCGTACCAGCCCTCGTTCTCGCGGGCCGCCCGGCGGATGCGTGGATAGGCGTCCTGCCCGTTGTGCTCGTATTTCAGGACCCATGCCTGGTGGTTGATGCCGGCCACCCATGAGGCGCACTGGTCGGGCTCGGCCTCGATGATGCGGGCCAGCTCCGCGTGGGCGCCCTGCACGCTGTGGCACAGGCCGATCACTTCCACCTCGCTCCGCTGCCGGACCGCCTGGCAGAGCATGGACATGGGGTTGGTGTAGTTGATCATCAACGCGTCCGGACACAGCTCCTCCATGTCGCGCGCTATGTCCACCATGACCGGTATGGTGCGCATGGCCCGGAAGATGCCGCCGGGACCCATGGTGTCCCCGATGCACTGGTCCACGCCGTGCTGCATGGGGATGTCTATCTCCCGGTAGATCGGCTCCAGGCCGCCGACCAGGATGCTGACGATCACGTAGTCGGCCCCGTCCAGCGCCTCCCGCCGGTCGGTGGTGGCGGTCACCTCGGCCGGATAGTCGCCCTGAGCGATCAGGCGCCGGGCCAGCGTCTCCATGTGGCCCAGCACGGGCTCGTCAATGTCCATCAGGCGGAAGGTGCTGCCCTCCAGTGCGGGGAAGGTGAGCGAATCGCGGATCATCGCTTCCGCGAAGACGTGGCTGCCGGCTCCGATAAGTGCGATCTGCGCCATCGGTCCGTCTCCAGGCGTGCAAGCGTAAGGAGTGCAGTGAGTTACGGTGTCAGAAACGGCCCATTCTAAAGACGGCGGGGGGCAGGTCAAGGAGGCTGGCGGTTTTGGGCAGGGGCGCGGGTCTCGGCGGTCATCCCAGGGCGGCAAGGGCCTCCGCCTCGGTCTCAGCGATGGTGAACAGGTCCTGCACGCGGGCCATGGCGATGCCTTCTGTCACATGCTCCGGCAGGCCATAGAGCACCAGGCGCCCCCGCTGCCCGTCGGTGCGCTGCTGCGCCTCGATCAGCGTAGCCAGCCCGGCGGTGTCCATAAACTCCAGCGCGCTCAGGTCCAGCAGCAGGCCGACGCCTTCCTCCTCAGTCAAGGGCAGCAGCGTCCGGCGCAGCTCCGGGGCCGTCTCGTAGCTCAGCCTGCCCTTGAGTGCGAACTGGTGGGGATCCCCCGTGCCGTGCTCTTCTATGCTCAACTCGCCCATGGTTCCTCTCCCGCTCCGGCAGGCTGCCGCCGCCTCCCCGGGGACGGCGGACCTACCCGTTGTCCAGTGGTCTGGCTGGCCGGCGCCTCACAGGGCCCTGGCATGTTGAATGAGATAGACGCGGAACGGCT
>JAWOCH010000446.1:0-16450 GCA_046483865.1 Candidatus Brocadiia bacterium
GAGGCTGACGGGGAGTGGCGGGTAGGTTTGGTAGCGGGGGCGGGATTCGAACCCGCGACCTTCAGGTTATGAGCCTGACGAGCTTCCTGACTGCTCCACCCCGCGATTGGCTATTGTTAGTATAGCTCAACGGGCGCCAGACCGTCAAGTGCATGCCGCCGCTGAGCGTCTACCGACTGGCACTCGCTCGCGGCGGACCGGGCCGCCAAGAGCTTGATTTCGGCGGGGTGTCCTCTATTATAGTGCGAGACGCCAGGGGCACCGTGCGCGAGCCGGGCGGCCCGAGCAGAGCTTGACGGCAGGAGCAACGCATGAGAATCGGCGTGGCCTACTACCCGGAGCACTGGACCGAAGACCGGTGGCCGGAAGACGCACGGCTGATGCGCGAAGCAGGCATTGACGTGGTCAGGGTGGGGGAGTTCGCCTGGTCACGCCTCGAGCCCCGCCGCGGGCACTACGACATGGACTGGCTGGGCAGGGCGATGGACGTGCTGGCCGAAGAGGGCCTGGAGGTGATCCTGTGCACGCCAACCGCCGCGCCGCCTACCTGGTTGTTCGACCGACACCCGACCATGTTTCCGGAAGACCGGGAAGGCAAGTCGTGGTACATGGGCAGCCGCCGGCACGCGTGCCTGAACAACCGTCCCTACCGGCGCTACGTGCGCCGCATAGTGCGCGAGCTGGCGAAGACCCTCGGCAACCGGCCGGAGATATGCGCCTGGCAGGTTGATAACGAGATCGGCTGCCACGGGAGCGGACGGTGCTACTGCGACGACTGCGAGCAGGCGTTCCGAGAATGGCTGAAGCGCCGATACGGCACGATTGACCGCCTGAACCGGCTGTGGGGCACGGCGTTCTGGAGCCAGGAGTTTAACGACTGGCACTATATACCGGCGCCGCGCCGGACGCCGGCCGGCGTGCATCCGTCGCTGGCGCTGGACTACGAGCGGTTCACCTCGGCCAGCTACCGGGACTTCTTCAACGAGCAGCGGGAGCTGATCGAGGAGTATTCGGGCGCCGACCGACCGATCACGACCAACTGCATGGCCCTGCACACCGACCAGGTGAACCAGTTCGCGTTCGCGGCGTCGCACGACGTGGCGGCATACGACAACTACCCGGTCACGCCCGCATGGCTGGACGGGACGGCCCTTGCCCTTGACCTGACCCGCTCGGCGAAGGGAACGCCGTTCTGGGTTCTGGAGCAGCAGGCGGGGCCGACGCTCATACCAGCTTCGGCCGCTCTGCCGGCGCCGGGGCAGCTCCGCCTGTGGTCCTGGCAGGCGGCGGCGCACGGAGCTGAGCTGATCGCCTACTTCCGTTGGCGCACCTGCGCGGCAGGCCAGGAGATGCATTGGTACGGCCTGCTGGAGGCGGATGGCTCGCGCAGGCGACGATTTGGTGAGCTGGCCGAGACGATTTCTGGCCTGAAGGAGGCGGCTCCTGCGTGGGAGGGCCACCTGCCGGACGCGCGAGTGGCTCTCGTGCTGGACTACGAGTCCATGTGGGCGTTGCGGGCCGACGCGATGGGTTCGGGGCTGTCCTATCGCAAGCAGGTCGCTGAGTGGCATGCGCTTCTGCGGCGTCGGGGCCTGGCGGTGGACGTGGTGCCTCCGGAGCGCCGGCTGGAGGACCGTTACGACGTCCTCGTCGTGCCGGCGCCGTTGATATCACGCCCTCAGGTAGCGAAGCGATGGATGGAGTTTGTCGAGAGGGGAGGGCGTCTGCTGGTGGCCGGTCCCGCCGGCTACCGCACGGAGCACAACACCTGGGTCACGGGCGCACCGCCGGCCGACTATGCCGACTTGCTGGGGCTGCACTTACCGGAACACGATGTGTTCGCGTCGGGCGGAGCGAACACGATTGAGTTGAGCGGAGAGACCTTCGACGTGGACTGCTACTGCGGCCTCATTGAGCCGTCAGGCATCGAGGTTCTGGGCACGTACGGGCAGCGGTTCTACAGCGGCACGCCGGCCGTCACCAGAAGCGGGCAGGGCCGGGGGGCGGCCTACTACCTGGGGGCCGTCGGCGGGCCGGACCTCTACGGGCGCGTTCTTGACCTGGTGCTGGAGGATGCCGGCCTGGAGGCCCACCCCTGGGCCGGTGAGGCGCTGGAGGTCGGCCCGCTGTCGCCGCAGCCGGACGGGGCCCGACTGACGTTTGTGCTGAATCACTCCGCCGACGCCCGGGAGCTTGAGTTGCCGGAGGGCGTCGAGTGCACCGACCTGTTGACGCAGACCGACTACTCCGGCGCCGTGCCGCTGGACGGCTACGGCGTGGTGCTGTTGAGGCGCTGAGGGCGCGGCAGCGCCACGGAGCGTCCGGGCCTTCCCACAGTTCGTAACCCGGAGCGCACATGAGCAGCGGCGAAGCGTTTGAGGAACTGGTCCGGATCATGCACCGCCTGCGCAGTGAGTGTCCCTGGGACGCGCAGCAGACGCACGACAGCCTCCGTGCCTACCTGCTGGAGGAGACCTACGAGGTCCTGGACGCCCTGGACAAGCGCGACTACGGCGAGCTGCGCGAGGAGCTGGGGGATCTGCTCCTGCAGGTCGTCTTCCAGGCGGAGGTAGCAAGCGAAGAGGACCTGTTCAGCATTCAAGAAGTGATCGAAGGCATCAGTGAGAAGCTGGTCCGGCGTCACCCCCACGTGTTCGCGCAGGCAGATGCAGACAGTGCGCAGGACGTGGTTCATCGGTGGGAGCACATCAAGACGTGCGTGGAGAAGAAAGGCTCCTCACTGGCGGGCGTGCCGGAGACGCTTCCTGCGTTGCTGAAGGCGACGCGTGTCCTGCAGAAGATCCGCCACAGCGGCGCCGATCCGTTGCCCCCCGAGGATGCCGCCCGCGCGGCGGAGCGCTGGCTGAAGGAGCTGCACGACTGCCCCGCAGAAGACAGCGAGCGGGCGGAGCGGGCAACCGGCATGGTCTGCCTGGCCGTCGCGTCGTTAGCCAAGGAGAGGAGCGTCAACGCGGAAGATGCCCTCCGCAGGACGCTGAACCGGGTTGCAGATGCGTTCCGGAAAATAGAGGACAAGGAGTCCGGCCGGAAACTGCCGCCCGAGGACAGGGAGCGCATAGGCCGGAGCCTGCGTCGGGCCGCTGAGGGGCGGGCGGAATGAACGGCATACTGCTGGCAGCCGGCTACGGCACGCGTATGTATCCCTTGACGCGCAATCGTCCTAAAGCGCTGCTGCCCCTGGCCGACCGGCCGATCCTTGACTACCTGCTCGACGACCTGCAGGAAGTGCCCGAGCTGGACCGGCTGCTGCTGGTGGTGAATGCCCGGTTTGCGGAGCAGTTCCAGCGCTGGGCCGATGCCCGGCAGCAGGTGCTGCCCTTGCGCATTCTGAACGACGGTTCGACCTGCGATGGTGACCGGCTGGGAGCGGTGGCTGATATCCGGTTTGCTCTGCACGAGGGCGATGCATTGGAGCAGTCGGCCTACATCCTGGCCACGGACAACCTGCCGCGGTTCGATCTTGGGGATCTTGTCGAGTTCTCCGATGGGGGCGGCCACTGTGCGGCGTTCGCCATACCGGAGCGCAACCGGGAGCGTCTGCGTCGAACCGGAGTGGCCGAGATTGACGCAGATGGGCGCGTCGTGGCTTTCCAGGAGAAACCAGACGACCCCCGCGGCAGCCACCGCATCCCTCCCTTCTACGTGTACACTCCGGAGGCGCTTCAGATGGTGGAGGAGTACCTGGGGCAGGGCGGCGACCCGGATGCGCCGGGCAACCTGTTGGGCTGGCTTGTGGAGCGAGTCGAGGTGCGGGCATTGGAGCGACCGGCCGGCACCTATGACCTGGGCACAATAGAGGAGTACGACAGGACTCGTCGCGAGTTCCAGCATAAGGGGCCGCCGGCCGGTTCCGCTTGACGTGCCTGCGGCCAGAGAGTATCCTCCTTCCTTTTCAGATCTTACCGCTCGCCCAATGTAAGCGCTTTGCGTGTGATTGACTGCAGGAGGGACCGATGCTGAGAACCAGTCGGGAGTTGCGCGCCGTCATTGATGGCTTCTACCCGTTCGACGACCAGGGGGCGCTGCTGCCGCTCGAGCAGCGGTGCACACTGCTGGCCTCGAATGCGAACTTCGACCTGCCCATCCAGCTACGCGGGTTCGCGCAAGCATCTGCGGCCGGCGAGGGTAGCCCGCAGATAATCCAGATCAGCTACACCGCCTGCGACCAGACCGGGACGAACCCCAAGAAGCTCCCGCCCATCGAAGGCGTCACGCGCAGCAGCGAGACGCGTCCCGCCGCCATCGGGGCCATGCGGGCCAGAATGATGCTCGAGTGGTACACCGACGACTACCAGGCGGACCTGGTGTGGATGAGCCTCGACCATTTCACCTCCCCCTCTTTTGACCTCGAGCAGTACAGCAGCCCTCAGGGCCATGGCGGCATGTATGAACCGGTGGCGCGTGTGCTGCTGGACGAGGCCGTCGAGTTGATGGGCGATGAGCCAACCGATGAGCAGATGCAGGCTTACCTGAACTACCTCACCAGCGACGAGTTCGGGGAGTACGCGCGCGACTTCTTCGGGGCGGTGAACCTGAGCCGCGCCGCGTGGGTCATGATAGACACCGGCGACACTCCCCAGCCGGTGAACCTGGCCAGCACGAAGTGGATCATAGATGTTGTGCGCACGGGCCTGGACATGGACGATGTCATCATCGAGGCCGAGTTCAGCGCCACCGGCAGCAGCGGCGAGGAGGAGGAATACGCCTACTGGCCCGGCCCGGATACACCGGACGGCGTTCCGGTTCTGTCAGAGCAGGATCAGCAGACCTTCCTGAACCATATCACGACGTTCGTGGAGACCACCCAGGCGGACGCGATCGCCTACGAGGTGGGCAGCAAGCACGCCGCCAAGGCCGGGGAGCGCTTCGCCATTGACGTGGAGAAGCTGAAGGCCGCCCAGGTCGCCCTCTGCGAGACAATGGGGCGCCCGATCGCCTATGCCGGCCACGGTGGCACGGGGTTCAAGTGGGAACTCAACCTGATCGGCCCCGTCTTCAAGCGCAACATCAACACCCAGCACCTCTACGCCGGCACGATGTCCCAGCTTCAGTGGGTTGACGAGCACCGCGAAGGCATCCAGAACCGGGTCAAGGGCGCCGTAGGGCGCAAGCGGAAGATAGCGGAGGTCGAGGCGGCGGCCGACAGCGCCATCGGCCTGCTGAAGGAATGCCGCTCCTGGCAGCGCGGCCCGGAGTTCCGGGAGGTCCTGGCCGGCGTCGAAGCCCGGCAGGTGGAGTTCCGCGACACCGCGGCCAAGGAGTGAGCCGGCCGACCCGGACGAGACAGCAAGACCGCAGGGGCGCCAACCGGCGCCCCTGCGTTCGTACGGGCGGCTTGCGGCGAGGCGCGCGCGTCTCCTACACTATGCGCGTGCGTCAACTTGCCGAGGAGGTGTTGCGGATGGGCGCGTCTCAGATGTACCGAGCGCGCATAGCATTAGTTCTATGCCTCGCCCTCGCCGTGCTGGCTGCGCCTGGCTGTGCGCTGCTGGCCCCACAGCCGTCGGCGCAGCGCGAGACCGACATGGGTACCGTCGAAATGGACTGGGTCACGCGTCGGCATCTGCGCATCGTCCGACACACCTGGCGTCGCGACCCGGGGGGCAGGCTGGTGGCGGGCGTCGTCTTCCGCAATGTGCGTCAGGAGGACTACCTTGCGGAAGTCCGCGTGGTCTTCCGGGACTCCGAGGGCAAGGCGGAGGTCGGACCGGCGCCGCCCGACACCCAACGCTTCCCGCCCGGAGAGACGCGGATCGAGTGGACATCCTACCGCCCCGAGGCGGCCGAGTACTGTATTGAGCTGAGCAGCGCCCGCGCCTTCCAGTGGTAACTCAGAACTCCATGCGGGCGAACGCGCGGACACCCGCCAGCATGGGCACGAGACTGACCAGGAGCGAGACGACCAGCACAACGCTCAGGCCCACGGCCAGCCCGACCGCCAGCTCCCGCCCGCCCCAGGCCCCCAGCATGCGCAAGTGCACGGGCACCACGACCGGCGCGATGGCAAGGGCGATGAAGCAGATGCTGCAGATGAGGTTCAGGGTCCCGCCGAAACTGCTGACGATCTTCGAGGGGTTGTCGGTGCCCAACCGCGGATAGAGCGCTCCGAGCCCGACGGCAAGCCCGTTCAGCCCGCAGCAGACACACAGCACGACGACCATGTGCACGCCCAGAACCCACAAGGGCAGGCCCAGGATGGCGTCGCTCAGGGCGATGAGCCCGCCGCTGACGATGAACGTGCCGGCGGCCGTGAACAGGAACTTGCCCCACAGGATCACCGTGCGGCGCATCGGGAGCAGCCCCAGCATCCAGATGCGGCGCCCCTCCAGGCTGAGCTGAGGGAACACGAAGCGGCTGGTCAGGGTCGCCAGGGTCAGGCACGTCGCGCCCAGGTTCAGAAGCGATATGATGCTCTGCCAGTAGGGGGTCAGCTCCTCCACGCTGAAGCGCGGCAGGTTCAGGATGTAGAGGCCCAGAAGGCCGAAGAACAGCAGGAACTGGGACCACTGCGCAGGATCGCGGAGGAAGGTCTTCACGTCCTTGATCACCAGTTCGCGCAACTGCAGCGGCAACGGACGCATCACGACTTCCAACCCCCGCCCGAAAGCCCCCGCCGTGCGATAGCGCCGTCGTGCCCGGCCGCCCTGGGCCACCTCCCAGGTGCCCCGATAGAGGTAGAACGCCAGCCGATGCACCACCAGCCCCAGGAACAACACGTTCGACAGCAGCAATGCCACCAGGAACAGCGCCTCGTCCGGGCTGCGCCGGCCGGCCGACAGCATCCCGTGGCTGACCCAGCGGCTGGGCAGGGCCCAGTGCTGGCAGAACGCGATGCGGTCCATCACGTAGCGCAGCCCGGCTTCGTTGAACAGCCCCGCCGCCAGCCGCCGTCGCATGGGCAAGACCCAGGCAGCCAGGCCCCCGGCGGCCGCGACCAGCAGGACTACGATCACGCGCTTGCTCAGCCGGGGCAACACCAGCCCCACGACCAGAGCGGCAAGCGCCCCCAGTTCAGTCGCAAACAGGACCAGCAGGCCGGCCAGCCCCAACGCAACCGGGTAGAAGTACCAGGGAGCCGGGAACACGATCCCATAAGCCAGGATCAGCGGTAGCACCAGCGTGCCGATACCCCACAGGCTGAACACAATCGAGTCGGCGCTGCGGTAGACGAACGTGTTCTCAGCATGTGCCGGCAAGCCGAACAGGAACTCCGTTTCCTCGCTGCGGAACAGCGAAGTGTATGCGATGATGGCGTCACTGATGGTCATCATCACCAGCAGCGCCACGAACAGGAACGCGAACAGGTAGTCCAGCAGCAGCCCGCTGATGGCCTGGAAGTTCTTCTCCAGGAACATGAAGACGTCCAGGAATGTTGCGAACATCAGCAGCCAGAACAGGCTGACCAGCCCGACTACGACCAGCATTCGCAACCGGCTGCTGGAGAAGAACTCCCGCACTGACTGCCGGATGGCCCGTTTCCTGGTTCCGGTCAGCAGCACCAGCTCACGCATCGCGCTGTTCCGCCTGAGGCTCCTCGGTCAGTCGCAGGAATGCTTCCTCCAACCGTTGGTCGGTCTGGGCCTGCTCATATATCGCGTCCAGCGTGCCCAGGGCAACCAGCCGCCCGTGGCGTATGATGCCCACGCGATCGGCGGTCTCCTCCGCCACCCCCAGCGTGTGAGTGGACATGAAGATGCTGACGCCGCGCTCGGTTCTCTCGCGCATGAGCTGTTTGAGCGTGTTCGCCCCCTTCGGATCAAGGCCGACCATCGGCTCGTCTATCACGATGACTTCCGGCTCGTGAATCAGCGCTGAACTGATGACAACCCGCTGCTTCATGCCGTGTGAGTAGGACTCTCCCGGGTCATCCAGGAAGTCCGTCATGTCCAGCAGCTCGGTCAGCTCCGCAATGCGCCGGCTGGTCTCCGCCTTGCCGACACCGTACATGCTCGCCACGAAGGCCAGGAATTCACGGCCGGTAAGCTTCTCATACAGGAAGGGCTGGTCCGGCACGTAGGCCAGGCGCGACTTGGCCTCGATGTAATCCTCCTGCACGTCATAACCGCACAGGACCACGCGCCCCTCCGTCGGACGCAGCAGGCCGGTGATCATCTTGATGGTGGTGGTTTTGCCCGCGCCGTTCGGGCCCAGGAACACAAACAGCTCGCCAGGGCGCACGGTCAGGTCCAGGTGATCCACCGCCACCAGCTTGCCGAAGTGCTTGGTCAGGTTCTCCAGCCGGATCATGTGTGGGCCTCCGTGCGCGCTTGCTCCAGTGCATTGCCACAGGCAGCAAAGACCATCTCGGCGTCTATCGCCTCCATGCAACGGTGGTCAAGGGGGCAGACCTTCTTCTGACACGGTCCGCATTCCACGTCGAGCCGCACCACGTGGTCGTGCGGCCACCCGCTGGTGGAGTAGCCGGGGTGGGTCGGCCCCATCACGCAGACCGTCGGCACGCCCAGCGCAACGCCGTAGTGCCGCGGGCCGGAGTCCGTGGTAACCAGCAGCCCGCTACGGGCGACGACGCACTTCAGCAGGTGCAGGTCTATGCCGCAGGAGCAGAGGTCGGTCACCGGCACGCTCGCGGCCGACCGGATGGCCGCGATCACCTTCTTTTCAGCGGGCCCGGCCACGAGGGCGACCTGCGCGCCGTACTGCTCTACCAGCATCTCCGCCAGGCGTGCAAACCGCCCCGCTGGCCAGCGCTTCGACGGCCCGTAGCCGGCCCCCGGGTGCATCAGGAACAGGGGCGCTTCTGTGCCGATCCCCCGGGCGCGCAGGATCTGCTCTGAGCGCGACGCGTCGGATTCCGAAAAGGGCAACTCCATCTCCCGCCCGGCGGCCGGAATGCCGGCCTGCCGGCACAGCGCCAGGTAGTAGTCCACCATGTAAGTAGGCTTGAACATGCCCTCATCGTCGGCGGGACGGGGCACCGCTTCGCTGAGCAGCATCGAACGGCAGTCGCGCCTGTAGCCGATGCGCCTCCCGACTCCTCCGAGCAGGAACATGAGTGCGGAGCTGAAGGAGTTGGGCAGCACGAGGCCCAGTTCAGCGCGCTCTGCGCGCAGCCGCGCCACACAACGCAGAAACTCGGCGGGCGTATTGCGCTCCCCGGGGCTGTAAACGATCACCTGGTCAAACCAGGGCGTGCCGCGGATAATCGGCTCGACACGCCTCCGGATCACCAGCGTGATCCGGGCCTGCGGCAGGTGTTGCCGCACTGCACGGAACGCGGGCGTCGCCATGACGACATCCCCGACCCAGTTGGGCGATCGTATACAGACGCGATGGGGGAGGGCGGTGCGCATCGGTTCGGCACCCCGGAGGCTTTGCTGCAGTCACTGGAATCATCTATTATAGCCGGGCGGCGGCATCGCCGTCACATGCCGCCTTCGCTGCCGGCGGCACATACTGACAAGAGGTGGAACCGATGAGGATAGCGGTGAATGGAGCTGCGGGGGCAATGGGCCGACGTGTTGTGGCTCTGGTCGCGCAGGCGGACGACTGCGAACTGGTGGCCGCGCTCGAGCGACCGGAGCATCCCGACCTGGACCGTGACGCCGGGGGGCTGGCTGGTGTCGGCCAGGTCGGCGTGGCGCTGACGACGGAGATGCCTGCATCTGCCGATGTGCTGGTGGATTTCAGCGCACCGGCGGCCGCGATGCAGCGGGCACACGAATGCGCGGAGCGGGGCATCCCCCTCGTCATGGGCACCACGGGCCTCTCGGAAACGCAGAGAGCCGAACTGCACGGGCCGATTGCGGAACGTGTGCCAGTGCTGGTGGCGCCGAACATGTCCGTTGGTGTGAACCTGCTGTTCCGGCTGGTCGCACAGGCGGCTTCTGCACTGCCGGCTGAGTATGACGTAGAGATCGTTGAGGCCCATCACCGCCGCAAGAAGGACGCTCCGAGCGGAACCGCCATGGAGCTGGTGCGCAGAGCCCAGAACGCTCGAGGCGGGGGCCAACAAGAGTTGGTCCACGGACGCCAGGGCCCGGTCGGCCCGCGCAGCAGGCAGGAGATAGGGGTCCACGCCGTGCGAGGAGGGGACATTGTGGGCGACCACACGGTGCTGTTCGCCGGGGAAGGCGAGCGGCTGGAGTTGACACATAAAGCGGGCAGCCGCGCCATATTCGCCCGTGGCGCAGTCACGGCTGCCCGCTATCTGGTGGATAAGCCGGCTGGACTCTACACCATGGACGACGTTCTATCCTGAGCCGGCGGCACGGAAGAACAGGTGCGCTTTCTCGTGCGGCCCGCTTTCTTGCCTCCGGTTCAGATGGCGTCTGCCAGGGCGTTCGAGGTTTCGTTCAGCGGTCCCGGCAGACTTTCGCCAAGCGCCGTCACGGCCGCCACCACGACGATGGCTACCAGGCAGAGGATGAGTGCGTACTCCACGATTCCCTGCCCCCGGCGCCGGCTGAGCCAGCGCAGCAGTTGTACAACATAGGCAGCCACTTGGTTCTCCTGAGATCTTCCCCCCGCAAACCCAACACACAGAAGCCCCACACCTTCTGCACAACGAGGGCCCTGCGGGAGATATTCGAGGGGGTCCGCCCGGCTGGTACCCGGCGGACCCCCGCGAAACAGCGATCCTTACACGGAGGCGCCGATCTCGCCAGCGACTTCGCTCATCGCGTTCTCGGCGTGTCCGCCCAGGGCGGTCAGCGCCGTGATCACAACGATAGCCACCAGAGCCAGAATCAGAGCGTACTCGACAAGGCTCTGACCCTTCTCAGACCGCAACGCCAGCCACAGCTTCGTCAGGAACTTGGCCATCACTCGGCCTCCTTCAGGTAATGAGGACAGTTAGACACTGTGTGAAACTCACCCAATGGAGTTGCAAAGGCTATGCCAAGGAGCACACCGCCCACGCAGCGCGTCCGAACATGCCGTAAAGTCTGACCACACATAGGCTTACGCCGTGTCGCTCGACCTCCCGAGGCGGCTCAGCCCGATCGGCCCTCCGGTTCAGAATGAGACAGACCGCGCCGGAAGCGACTTGCGCACACTGCGTGCGATGGCTACCATCACGCGACGCTCGGAGCCAAGACCTTCTCGGCCGACAGCGATTATCGAGTTCCGCAACAGCGTACATCAACGACGAGAGGTCCAGATGGGGAAGAGGACAGAACAGCCGGATCGGTCGCGCTTCGACGGCAAGGACTTGCTCGACGGCAGGCGGTGCGTAGTCACTGGCGGCGGGGCCGGGATCGGCCGACAGATCGCCTATACTCTCGCCGAACAGGGCGCCGCAGTGGCGGTGCTGGACTACAATGAGGACCTGGCCCGCGCAGCCGCCCGCCTGATAGACGCCGAGTTCGGCGAGCGCGCCTTTCCCGTCATCGGCGACGTGAGTGACCTCGCCGCTCTGGAAGGAGCCTTCGGGCGGATTGCCGAACGCTTCGGGGGATCGGTGGATCTGTTCGTGAACAACGCCGGCATCTCGCTGCCTTGCCGCGTGGAAGACCTGTTGCTGGAGGGAGAAGAGCAGACGGCCATACGGCAGGTCATGGTCAACCAGGTCGGCGCTTACTTCTGCGCCGCCCACGCCTACCCCTTGCTCCTCGAGGGGACCGAACCCATCTTCATCATGATTGGCTCGTGCGCTTCGGTGGGATCCGAGGGCCAGGCTGTCTACTCCGGCACAAAGGCCGCGTTGCGGGGGCTGCTCGGGGCGCTGGTCAAGGAGTGGGCGGCCACCGATGACCGTCCGGCGGTCAGGGTGGGGCTGATCGAACCCGACTACTTCGAGCGGACGCCGCTGCGGAGCCAGGCCTACCTGGAGAAGCTGGCCAGGGCCCGTCGGACAACGGTCGAGAACATCGCGAACGAAGCGGTGGCGCAGAGAAGAATCCCCCTCAGGCGGGAGGGGCGGCTCGTGGAGATAGCGGAGAAGGTCGTCACCATGGCCCTGGATACCTACGGCAACGGGAACATCGCCTTGCTGTCGGGGGGCAAGACGGTCCGACCATGACCTGCGGGCCGGCCGAGGTGTCGGCACATGCGGACGTTTTGTTGAGTGGTCTACTCACCATTTCATGCGTCGCGGCTGGTGGCTCTGGCCAGCCACAAGCATCGCCAGCCGGTGCAGTGGCGCCGCCCACGCCGGGCACCTTGCCGAGAACGCCGGATTCCTGGTCAGTAGGCCGGCCTCTTCGCCGGGAATCGTGCCTTCCGCGCTATCCTATGGCCCACGAACGGCTTATGACGGCACAGGCTCTTCCTGGCGTCTTTCCGGCCATACTGACTGCAGAAGCCGCCGTCGGACGACCAATCACTGCCGATCCCGTCGGCCTGCGAACGCCGGGGCGCGCCAGGGATCGCGCTGGCCGGGGCTGCATGCCGAGGTGCGGCGCCACAACCGTTCGTCTCCCACCAGGACGGCCACCCGCATGTTGCGCCGAGTCGGGGACGAAGGGTTAGCCGGATAGGGAGGCCCATCACACTGGGGTGGGCCGCGGCTTGAGCGTAGTGCGGGCGGGCGAGATGCAGGTTGCGCAAGGCTTGGCAGCAGGTGCGGGCCAGCCTGTCATAATATATGTTATCAGACGTGCGATTGCCGCAACACCATCCCAACGCAGCCATGGGAGAGGCTCCCACTCAACCGGACACGGTCTCCCGCGCGCCCCCTGGCCTATCTACTCTCGACCGGCCGCAGAACGCCCGGACCGCACGACAGCACCGGTCCATGGCGGTGAGAGGCCGGCACGGCACTCGCACCTGCAGAAGCAGCCCTGGAACATAGAAGGGTTCCTTCACGGGCACCGGCAACCAGCCGGGGGGCGCAGATGGCCCGGTGTGACGCACGCGCCCTGCCCCGGGTCCGCTACAGGTAGCCCAGGTCGCGCAGTTCGCGAATGGCTTCCTCGTCCAGGTCCAGTTCCGGGCTCTCGTCGGTGACCAGCGGCTGGTTCCGCTCACGCCACTGCTGCAGGAGGTGCGCATACTCATCGGCCGCTTCCGGCCGGCTCTCGGTCAGGTCGTCCAGGCCCTCCGGATCCGCCTGGCGATCGTAGAGGTAACGTTCGTGGCTGGCATCCGGCCACGTCTCTTCGATGTAGTAGGCATCCGCCGTGGCCAGGGCGAACGACTGCACCCGGCTGCCAGGTCGCCAGGCGTGCGTGTCGGAATACTCGCAGAACACCCTATCCCGCGCTGTGAGGCCGCCTTCCAGCGCCGGAAGGAGGCTCTGTCCGGACACCGGCCCCTCGTACCGGAATTCGAGAACGTCCAGAATGGTCGGCAAGACGTCAATCCCGCCGACCGGCCCGGCTACCCGACCGCCCTGGGCCTGTCCGGGCAGTTTGATGATGAGCGGGACGCTGACCTGCTCGGGGAACACGCTGAACCCGTGCCCCCAGTAGCCGCGCTCTTCGAAACCCTCACCGTGGTCCGCAGTCAGTATGAACAGCGAGTTCTCCCACAGCCCCTCGGCGCGCAGGTAAGCGACGAAGCGCGAAAGCATGGCGTCGCTGAACGCGATCTCGCCATCGTAGCGCGCCTGGATGTAGCGCCGCTCCTCCTCGCTCCAGTCCTTGCGCTCCCTGAAGACCGACGGACGGAGGTCCGCCCGCTCGCGCAACGGACCTGAGTAGTCACCCGCGAACATGTCGCGGAACTGACCCGGAGCGTTGTAGTTATGGTGGGGATCGTAGGTGTGGATGTAGAGGAAGAAAGGCTGCTCCCCCTGGCGCTGGTCCAACCACCGGTTGACGTCCGGCAGCAGCAGGTGGGCCGGCTTGATTCCCTCGTCCACGAACGTCTGGAACCCCTGTCGGCACTGCCAGCGTTCACGGGTTACGTTGAAATTGCTCAGGAACCCCGCCGTCTCGTATCCGGCCGCCGACAGCAGCTCGGGAAGCGTGACGATGGGCTCGACGAGCTTCGCCTTGTAGCTTTGCGCCCCGTGCTCCGTCGGGTAGAGGCCCGTCAGCAGGCTGACAATCGAGGGCCGGGTCCAACTCGAGCTGGAATAGGCATCTTCGAACACATAGCACTCGTCCGCCAGCTTCCGGAGGAACGGAGTCGTGTCCCGCTCGTAGCCGTACAGACTGCAGTGATCCTTCCGAAGGGTTTCGATGGTATAGAGGATCACGTCTGGCCGTTCCGGCGCGGGCGCCTCGTCCGTGCAGCCCGAAAGCAGCAGCATCAGCCCGGCCGTCAGGCAGAGCAGAACGGCCAGGTGCTTTGGCTGCAGCATGAACAATCCCCCCTGCGCGCTGCTACTTCACGCTGACTTCGAGGCCCTCGGGATCGAAGACGACGTTCATGCTGGCCCGCATGTTGGCCGGGTCGCGGACAAACGCCAGGTAGTCTGCCAGTTTCTCGGCGGAGTTCACGCTGTTGTGCGCCAGCACAAGGGCGCCCTCTGGCAGCCGTTCATACGCGGCCAGCAGGATGTCCAGATAGATGCCCTTGCCCTTGCCCCCGGCGCCGTCGGCGTCCAGGTACAGCAGGCCGACACCACGGGGAAAGGCACGGGCATACCGAACCGCATCATCGGCCACCACGTGCGCGGTGCCGGTGGGATCGAGACTCCGCACGTTCCTCTCGGCCCTTGCGGCTTCCTCTTCGCGGATCTCCACCCCCACCAACTCTTCTGCGCTGTAGCATGCGCCCGGGCCGACGGCGGCTCCCGCGTTACAGGCGAAGGTGAAGCCGCAGAACACACCGGCGGCGATCATATTGTCCGGCCGGGCGACGGCATTCAGTGCGTATATCAGTCGCTCCATGCGCGGCGTAATGGCCGTCCATGGCACTTCGAATCGCTCGCGTACGGCCTGGCGGTGGGCAAGCAGCCTGTCTCCGTCGTAGTCGGTGCGCCCTATCGCCCCCGCCTGCCGGAGCGCCTCCAGGGCCTGGTCCACCACGGCGACCTCCTGCTCCAATGGTTCCAGGGCACGATACGGGTCCCCGTACTCCATCTGGTACTCGTCCCAATCGTCCGTGCGGTATTCGGCCACTGGCGCGTTCTCCTGTTGTCCGGCTCGGGGCTGGGGTGGTTTCACCGATTCTAACCGGCACGTGGCGGCTGTCCAAACGCCACCTGAGATTGATATTCCATTTGCAGTTTATCGGACACTGTGGTAAAGAGACACCTGCCATGCACCTGGCGTGTCGGCCTTACGGCACACTGGAATCTTGACCTTCGGCTGACTGTCCAGTACCATGGTATGGTTAACGCAGGGCGCGCTAACCTGCACACTGCTCGCCGTCCTGGGTGCGATGAGAGGGCCCCATGCAACATGAATCGGACTTGCTGGACGCACGGGAGGCAGCGCACTACCTGAAGCTGAACGAGCAGACCGTCCGGCGCCTGGCGCGCGGTAACCAGATTCCTGCCTTCAAGGTCGGAGGCACCTGGCGGTTCAAGAAGAGCGTGCTCGACAGGTGGGCCGAGGAGCAGCACAGTGCCCCACGTAGCCGCGACATCCTGGTGGTTGACGATGAGGAACCGGTCCGCGACTTCGTGCGCCGCGTCCTGGAGCGGGAAGGACACAGTGTCGTCGCCGCCGCCGAAGGCGGAGAAGCGCTGGAAGTTCTCGGTGGTCAGAACGTGGACTGCGTGTTTCTGGACCTGAAGATGCCCGGCATGGGCGGGCCGGAAACGCTCAAGCGCATACGGGAAGGCTGGGGGGAAGTGCCCGTCGTGATCCTGACCGGCTATCCGGAGATCGCCCTTATGCACAGGGCTCTGCAGTACGCTCCGGTCACCTTGCTGGCCAAGCCCGTCACGCGCGAACAGATCACCGAGGCCGTCACCAGTCTTCTCGGCGACGTCCCGTGACGGTCGCACAAAGTGTCAGCGCGGGGGTCTTCCAGCCGCCCTTCCCCACCCCCGGCTCCGCAGCGCTTGTGGGTTGCTTCCGGCTTGTGGTATCTTTCGTGTGATGGCAGTCTCCAGGCCGGAGCGCCCGCTGCATGCTGCCCCTTCGCGACAAGAACCCGCCAGGCACCACCCCCGTGGTGCTCTATGCCCTCATCGTGGCCAACGTCGCTGCGTTCCTCTTTGAGTTCTCGCTGCCCGATGAGCAGCTACGGGCAGCGCTGACCCGGTTCGGGGTGGTTCCCTCTCAGGTAGTTGCCGCTCTCCGGGGTGAAGCCCCTCTCTTGGCGGCGCTGCTGCTTCCGGCGTTCACCAGCATGTTCTTGCACGGGGGATGGGTACACCTGCTGGGCAACATGTGGTTCCTCCATATCTTCGGGGACAACGTGGAGGGCCGGCTGGGGCACGGCGGGTTCCTCGTCTTCTACCTGGTGTGCGGCCTGATGGCGACGGCTGCCCAGGTGGCGCTCAGCGCCGGCAGCGACATCCCAACCATAGGCGCCAGCGGGGCGATCGCCGGCGTGCTGGGGGCGTACGCCGTGTGCTGGCCCCGGGCGCGGGTGCTGACGCTGGTGCCCATCTTCTACCTGATCCACT
>JAWOCH010000182.1:0-10418 GCA_046483865.1 Candidatus Brocadiia bacterium
TCGTCGCACAGCAGTGCCTTCGCAGCGGTGGTGCTCACGTCAATGCCCATCAGATGGCTCATGGCGTTCCTCCGCGCTTGGCGCAGCGTGTCGGGATGGAGGGGTGATTATACGTTCGGCGCGCCCGGCGTCAAACCGGCCAGGAATCACGGCCGAGGGCGGCCGTGCTACAACGGCAAGGCCCTGATGTAGCCCAGCCGCCCCCGGCTGGGGCCGTGCATCTCCTCCGGCGGGGCTTACGCTTGCACGAGCAGCGACGAGGGGTTGCAATGGCGGCGTCCCTCGTGAAGGAGGATAGACCAATGAAGATACTGGCCGTCAACGGGAGCCCGCGTCGCGAGCGGAGCAATACCGCGCGGCTGCTCGGGCCGATGCTGGAGGGTGCCCGGGAGGGGGGCGCCGACATCGAGCAACTGTACCTGGCGGACCTCGACGTGCGGCCCTGCACGGGCTGCTTCAGTTGCTGGACGCGCACGCCGGGCCGCTGCGTGCAGGAGGACGACGGGCCGGAACTGCTGGCGAAGATGCGGGCGGCCGACGCGCTGGTGCTGGGATTCCCGCTCTACATCTTCGGCCCGCCGGCCGGCGTGCAGGCGATGCTCGAGCGACTGCTGCCCACCGTCGAGCCGTGGCTGGTTGAGTCCGACGGCAGCACCGGCCATCCCGTCCGCGAGGGCGCCGGCGTCGGCCCGTGGACAGTGCTGAGCAACTGCGGCTTCCCCGAGCAGGGGCACTTCGACGCCCTGCGGCTGAAGCTGGCGCACCTGGGCATCGAGCCGGTCTGCATGGCCGCCGGCGAGTTCCTGCCCGCCATGGAGCGGGAGGAGGAGCTGGCGCAGCCGCTGGCGGCGCTGCGCTCGGCCCTGCGCGAAGCAGGCGAGGAGCTGGCCCACGAGGGCTCGCTGAGCCAGAGCACCCGCGAGCGTCTGGACCGTCCCGTCATCGAATGGGCGGGCGTCACCGCCGACGAGTACCGTCAGCAGGGCAACGAGAGCTTCCGCCGCGCGCTGGAGGCCGCCCGCCGCCGCCAGGGCGGCGAATACAAGTGAAGAAGCTTGTATTGGCGGATTACAGGCGAAAAAGCTTGTATCAGCACTACGTCAGCAGGGGATGCCCCAGGCGCTCGCGCATGGCCAGGTAGCTCTCCGCCACGCCACGCGCCAGGGCGCGGACGCGGCCGATGTAACTGGTCCGCTCGGCCACGCTTATGGCCCCCCGCGCGTCCAGCAGGTTGAAGGCGTGGCTGCACTTGAGCACGTAATCGTAGGCCGGCAGCACAAGCTCCGCCTCCAGGCAGCGCCGGCACTCCGCCTCGCAGGTGTCGAACAGCTCGAGCTGCGTGGCCACGTCAGCCGCGTCGAAGTTGTAGCGGCTGAACTGCACCTCGTCCTCGTGGAACATCTCCCCGTAGGTCAGCCCCTCCACCCACTGCAGCTCGAACATGCTGGGCACCTTCTGGACGAACATCCCTATGCGCTCCAGCCCGTAGGTCAACTCCAGCGAGACCGGATCCAGGTCGAACCCGCCCACGCGCTGGAAGTAGGTGAACTGGGTGATCTCCGCCCCGTCCATCCACACCTCCCAGCCCAGGCCCGTCGCCCCCAGGGTGGGGCTCTCCCAGTCGTCCTCGACGAAGCGCACGTCGTGCTCGGTCAGGTCGAACCCCAGGTGGCGGAGGCTGTCCAGGTAGATGCCCTGCGAGTCGGGCGGGGCGGGCTTGATCAGCACCTGGAACTGATGGTGGCGCTGCACGCGGTAGGGGTTCTCCCCGTAGCGCCCGTCGGTGGGGCGGCGGCTGGGCTCCACGTAGGCCGCCCGCCAGGGCTCCGGCCCGAGTGAGCGCAGGAAAGTGGCCGGGTTGAACGTCCCCGCGCCCGTCTCCACGTCGTAGGGCTGCAGGATGGCGCAGCCGTATTCGGCCCAGTAGTCCTGGAGCCTCAGGATAAGCTGTTGAAGGTCCATCGCCGTCCCGTTCGGAAGGGGCTTTGTGGCCGGACGAATCGTAGCAGACAGCCGCCGCCGAATCAACGGGCGGCCCCCCAGGGTCATTCAATCCTCTGACTGAACCGACCTGAACTGCCCAGTTGCTGCCCGAGAAGGGACCTGGGCTATGTGGCACGGCCGCCCTCGGCCGTGATCCGTCTTCTGCCCCCAGCCGAGGGCGGCTGGGCTACACACTGTGCGGGTTCTGGGCCGGGCGAACGTGCGCTGGTGACGACTCTTGAATGACCCTGGCGGCCCTCGCCCGGACTTGGCAGGCGGGGCGGGCGGGCGTAGAATCACTGCCGGCGGGCGAGTGGCGGAAGGGCAGACGCTCCGGGCTTAAAACCCGGTGGTGGACCATCCACCGTGGGGGTTCGAATCCCCCCTCGCCCACCAGCCTTCGCGACGGCGAAGGCTGGTAGAGCAGGCGAGCAGGTGAACAGGGGAACAGGTGAGAACTACATACGGCGTTGGCTTACTACGGACTGTTGCCGGGTCAGAGGGTCCGCTCGCCTGCGGTCTACTTTCTACTCTCTACTCCTTCACGCGCCGGGTCGGCCAGGCGGCACAGGGCGATCTGGATGTCTTCCCCCCGCGTTGCGCCGGCGGGGCGGGCCGGTTAACGTGCCGGGGGAACCACGATGTACGGAATCGGGGAGGCGGAACATGCACGCGTGCACGACGGGCGAGCGGTTTGCTCTGAGGCAGTTGCTCTGGCTGGCGGCGGCAGCGCTGTTTGTCGCCGCGCCGGCCCTGGGGGCAGAGACGGGCTACTACGACGACTTCTCCGGCGAGATGCGCGGTTGGGCGGACAGCAACGCCTACACCGTCAGCCAGGCCGACGGCGTGCTGGACCTCCAGGTCGAGAAGCAGACCAAGTGGGAGGGGCAGTACCTGCACCTGGGCGGGGCGCACGACTTCTCCGCCAGCCCGTTCGTGAACCTGGCCGTGCGCAGCGACACGCCGTGCATCCTCCACGTCTACATGGTGGACGGGGAGAACAACGACCTGCGCGAGCGCAAGGTGCGCGTGGTGGACGGGTTCGTGACGCTGAGCTACGACTTCAGCGGCGCCGAAAGGGTGGACCTGAGCGCCGTCACGGGCATGATCTTCACCGTCAACGGCGCGGCCAACTCATGGTCGGGAACTGTCCAGTTCGACGAGTTGCGCGTGGGCGACCGGGCCGAGAAGCTGGCCGTCATCGAGGTCGTCCCCAACGAGATCCGCTACCGCGACACCGGGCCGCACACAGTGCGACTGACCGGCCTGGAGGGCGTGGCGGAGGTCGAGGTGTCCGGCGCTGAGGGGCTGATCCGCAACGCTGGTGTAAGCGAGTTGCGAGGCAGTCAGGCCACGCTGAGCTACGAGTGCATACCCGACGCCACCGGCAGCGGGCTGGTCACGCTCGATGCCGTCCCCGCCCCCACTTACGCCGCAAACTCCGTGAGCTTCACCGTGACAGTCGAGGACAACCTGCCGCCCACCATTGACCCCGTCGAGGACCTGACCGTGCCGGTCGGCGAACCGCAGACGGTGCGGCTGAGCGGCATCACCGACGGCAACGTGGCCGCCGAGCAGGCGCTGGACATCAGCGCTGCCTCCTCCAGCGATGAGGTCATCGCCCCGGACGGGCTCACGGTGACCCACGCCCCCGGCAGCCCCCACGCGGCTCTGTCCTTCCTGGCGCACGGCGCAGGCGACGCAACCGTCACGGTCGTGCTGCTGGACGGGCAGATGGCCGAGACGACCTTCAACGTGACCGCCGTGCCCGAATGGAACCACGCGCCGACCGTGGCCCCGCCGGCGGATCGGACGGTCTTCAATGACGTGGGCGAGATGTCACTGCCCCTGACGGGCATCGGCGACGGGGACGACGGCGGTCAGCCGCTGGAGGTCGCCGCCGCCAGCTCGGACGAGTCGCTGGTGGGCCCCGTCCGCGTGGAGTACGACGGCGGCGATACGGCTACGCTTCACGCCCCGGTCAACCCGGACACCGCGGGCACCTGCACCATCGAGGTCACCGTTCAGGACGGCGGCGGCGCCCCCGACAACAACGGCGACCGCAGCACGAGCGCCTCCTTCCAGGTCACCACGCGCGTCCGCCCGCGCACCGGCTACGCGATGGACTTCTCCGATTGGGACGCCGTGGAGCCGCGCTGGCGCCCCGAGTCGGCGATCGGCGTGTCCCACGAGACGGTCGCCGACCAGGACGTGATGGCGATTGAGATGCAGAACAAGGTGACCTTCGGCGGGCTATGGCTGGAGGTGCCCGACCTGGACCTGTCGGAGTTTCCCTACCTGACGGCGGAAGTGAAGCCGGAGGACGATCTTCAGTTCAACGTGTACTTCTACGACGGCAACGAGCGGCGCAACAGCGGCGCAACGCAGACCGCGAACATCCCCGCCGGCGAGTGGACGAAAGTGGTGTTCGACTTCACTGGCGACGGCCAGATGGAGAACAACCAGGGCGAGCCGATCCGCGCCGACTGGGTCACCGGTGTGCTGTTCAACTTCCATCCGGAACTCACCTGGCCGTTCACCCGCTACAGCGGCACGCTGCTGATGCGCAATCTGCGCATCGGGGACGAGGCCGACGTGCCCGCGCCCGTACCCGTCTGCACGGTGGATCCGGTCGCGGATCGGGTGCATCTGGCCGACGCCGGGCCCCAGCAGGTGACCCTCACCGGCCTGGGCAGCGGAGACGGGCAGCGACCCGCCGTGTCCGTGGCCAGTTCCGCGCCGGACGTGGTGCCCGAACCGGAGGTCGGTCCCGTGGGGGCGGACGGCACGGCCGAACTCACCTATACGGTGGGCGAGGCGGTCGGCGAGAGCACGATCAGGGTCGAGGTCACGGCGGAGGGCTCCGAGCCTACGAGCACGGCGTTCGCCGTGTCGGTGCTGTCGGACGACCCCGCGGACGCCTTGAGCGTCAAGGTGGACTGCACCGACCGGGACCAGGTGATCTACGGGTTCGGCACGTTCAGCAACCAGTTGGCTCCGGAGCTTTACGCCGGCAAGCTGGGCGCCTCCGCCATGCGCGTGGGACTGATTGGGAACCAGATCGAGTGGCTGAACGACAACAGCGACTCCGGCGTGCTCTATCGCGGCGCCCTCGATTACGGCGCGTTCGACTTCGAGCACCTGCGGCGGCTCAAGGAGGCCGGCGTCGAGACGTTCATCCTCAGCTCCTGGTCCCCGCCCGCATGGATGAAGGCCAACCTGAGCCTCAACTACCAGCAGCCCGGCTTCCAGGGCGACTCCGACCGCACCGCGAACCGGCTGGACTACTACCGCTACCAGGAGTTCGCCGAGAGCATGGTCGCCGTCTACCGCATGTTCCAGGAGGAGGCCGGCATTGAGCTGGCAGCCATCGGCCTGCAGAACGAGCCGGCCTTCCACGAGCCCTACGCCTCGGCCATCCTCGACCCCGGGCATTTCGTCGAGCTGATCAAGGTCGTCGGGCGACGGTTCAAGCAGGAGGGCATCCCCGCGCGGCTCTACATGCCGGAGCAGGTTTTCACCCAGACCGGCTCGATGCACCGCTACATTGACGCCCTGAACGCCGACCCGGAGGCGGAGAAGTACTGCGACATCGTCGCCACCCACGGCTACGATGCGAAGGGCGTCGGCGAGGCGCGCCCCACCTTCGACGCGTGGACCGCCATGTGGGAGCGCGCCCAGGAGGGCAGCGTGCCCAAGGAGATGTGGATGACCGAGACCTACCCGGCCTACGAGGGCTGGGAGTCGGCTTTCCGCTACGGGCTGTACCTCTACGGCTCGCTCGAACACGGGCACATCGGCCTGTGGACCTCATGGGGCATCGAGGGGCAGCTCATCAACCGGGGCCGGCCGAACCCGGCCTTCTACGTGTGCAGCCAGTTTTGGCGCTACATCCGGCCCGGCGCGCGGCGCGTCACCTCTACGTCTTCCGACCCGCAGGTGCTGGCGACCTCCTACGTGAACGACGGCCAACACGGCGGCGGGGTGGTGACCGTGCTCATCAACAACGCCGATGAGGCCAGGGCGGTACGACGGGAGGTGGCCGGGCGGCCGGTCGGGCGCGAGGTGCGCCTGCTGACCACCGATCGCGTGCGACGCCGGGCCGACGGGGGCACCGTGGCTGCCGACGGGCTCATGCCGCTGCCCGCAAAGAGCGTGACGACCGTCCTGGCCGAGTGAGTCCGCCAGTGAACGAGAAAGCCGCATGTAGCCCGGCCGCGGGGCGTTGTGGCTTATGTAGCCCGGCCGCCCCCGGCCGGGGGCTGTTGTGACGTATGTAGCCCGGCCGCCCCCGGCCGGGGGCCGTTGTGACGTATGTAGCCCGGTCGCCCTCGGCCGGGGGCTATGCCGCGTGTGGTCGAGCCGGGGAAGGAAAACGAACCACGGCCGAGGGCGGCCGTGCTACAGCGGGGCTCTGCGCGCGGGACCAGCACGGAAACTGCCAGGCCGTTGAAGGGAGGAGGATGCGCCATGCACAGGATAACCATGCTGGGGACGGGGCTTATCGGGACCTTCTACACCATGACGCTCAACGGCGGCCGGGGCACCGACCGCGTCCACGTGGTCTACTCCCGCACCGAGGAGCACGCCCGCCGGTTCGCCGACCAGTGGAGCATACCCCACTGGACGACCGACCTGGAGGAAGCGGTCACCCATGAGGAGACCGACGTGGTCATCGTCGGCGTGCCCAACTTCCTGCACGAGCCGGCCGTTCTGGCGGCGGCGCAGGCGGGCAAGGCCGTCCTCTGCACCAAACCGCTCGGCCGCACCGCGCCGGAGGCACTGCGCATGTTGCGGGCCGTCGAGGAGGCGGGCGTCTTCGCCGGATACCTGGAGGACCTGGTCTATACGCCCAAGACGCTGAAAGCCCTGGCCTCCGTGCGGCAGGGCGGGGTGGGGGACGTGCTGTGGGTTCGCTCGCGGGAGACCCATCCCGGCCCGCACAGCGCCTGGTTCTGGGACGCCGAGCTGGCCGGCGGCGGGGCCATCATAGACATGGGCTGCCACTGCGCCGAGATCATCCGCGCCTTCATCGGCAAGCAGGTCCGCCCCGTCGAGGTCATGTGCTGGGCCGACACGCTGGTCCACCCCGTCGAGGCGGAGGACCACGGCATCGGACTGATCCGGTTCGACACGGGTGCGGTGGGCCAGTTCGAGGTGAGCTGGGCCTTCCGGGGGGGCATGGACCTGCGCGACGAAGTCTCCGGCACGCAGGGCACCATCTGGCTGAACCACTGGCTGAGGACCGGCTTCGAGGTCTTCGCCGGCGGCGAGCGGGGCGGCTACGTGGCCGAGAAGGCCGAGGTCGAGCAGGGGTGGCTCTTCCCCGTGGGCAACGAGGTCCGCGCCCTCGGCTACGCCGACATGCTGGACGACATGCTCAACTCCCTCGACGAGGGCACCGAGCCGACGGAGACCTTCTACGACGGCTACGTGGTAAACGCCATCCTGGACGCCTGCTACGCCTCAGCCGAGTCCGGCCAATGGGAGCCGGTCAAACTCGACGACTGGCGCGGCGCCAGGCAGACCGAGCGCATCTCCGCCCCGAAGGTCGAGCACGAAGGCAAGCTGCTCATCAAACGCGAAAGAATGCCCGACGGCCGCACCAAACTAATCCTCCGCGACCCCGAGACCGGCAAGTTCAGCGAGGAGTTCGTGGACGACGATTGATCGCGAGCGCACCGCGGCTTCTGAAACCGCGGATGAACGCAGATAAACGCAGATAGAGTAGTCCGCATGGCCTTGCCCGCTGGCCGTAATCCGCGTCGGTCCGTGGCTGACTGCTCCGGTTTCCTGGCGACAGGACGATTCAGAAGCCGCCGGCGCTCGGCTTGACTCGGCTCGGTACACGTGAAACGTGTAGCCCGGCCCTTCTACGCTGCTCAGGCCTTTGAGCGTGTCGAAGGGCCGCCCTCGGCTGGGGCTGAAGAAGGGCTCACGGCCGAGGGCGGCCGTGCTACATGATCGAGAACCGCCGCCGGGGCCTGAAGCTGGCCGCTCGGGCCGCTTCCCTGAGGGAATTGCATGAGCCCGTCCTGCCGACGTTGACAACGCGGGCTATACGGCTATGCTGTATTGCGTGCTGCCTGATTCACATCCTTCCCGACCGGTGCGCTGCTCCCCGAACACCTGTCCGGCCGTGCGGGTGCGCCGGTGGCTCAAGGGCTCTGACGAAACAGACTCTCCTCGACGCCATATGGCGGCATCTGAGCGGGGGGACTGCCGGCGCGGAGCGCGCCACGTGGGGACGCAGCCCGAGGGGCGCAGGTTTGACACCGGCGGCTGCGGCCGGTAGCCTCCGTGGATGACAATCGCCCTCAGCGGGAGACAGCAATGAGGAAGTGCAGGCTGGCAGGTGGGACGGCGTGTCTGGTGGTTGGGCTGCTTTTGTGCGCCGGTTGGGCGGCGGGGCAGGAGGCGCCGGCCGAGACGGCGATGCAGACGAACCTGCCGGAGGATGCGCCGACCCCCACGGAGATCGCCCGGCAAATGGTCCAGACGCTGGAGGCGGCCGAGACCTTCCGGATGGCGGGCGAGATGGAAATCAACATCGAGCGCGCCGAGGGTCCAAGCGTGCAGACCTCGCCGGTCGAGATCGCCTATGCCTCGGGCATGAAGCTGAAGCTGGAAACTGCCATGAGCGGCTTCTACGCGAACGGCGAGACTGCGATCAGCTACATGGCGCCGCTCAAGCAGTATAAGGAGCAGAAGCTGACCGGCGGCGCGTACTCGCTGATTGCGCGCGCTATGCCACGCCTGGAGCCGTTTCTGACGGAGAGCGATGAAGCGTCGGGAGAGGCAGACTGGCCGGGTCTCTACGCCGACCTGCTGGGGGAGGCGGAGCTTGTGGCCCACGAGCAGTTGGGCGAGACCGATTGCTGGGTTGTGGCCGGCCAGGTGGCGATGCCCCGCCGAGACGGAGAAGCAGTCCTGCCCCTGAAGGTGTGGCACCGCGCCGAGGACGGCGTCGTTCTGAAGGCCCACCTCGACATGACCGCGACAGTCCGGCCTGCGGGGATCGAGCTTCCACCGGAGATGGCGGCGCAGTTGCCCGAGTCGGTCACCGTGACCCTGTCGGTGGACGAGGTCAGCGTGGACGAGCCGCTGCCGGAGGGGACCTTCACCTTCCAGCCGCCGGAAGGGGCGGAGAAGGTGACGCAGTTCGGGCCGCAGCCCGAGTTGCTGGGCGAAGCCGCGCCCGAGTTCGAGACCGAGACGCTGGCGGGAGACGAGGTCGCGCTGGCCGACCTGCGGGGCAAGGCCGTGGTGCTGGACTTCTGGGCTTCCTGGTGCGGGCCGTGCAGGATGGCACTGCCCCACACGCAGGAGCTGTGGGAGGACCTGGGGGGCGAGGACGTGCTCGTCTTCGGCCTAAACGCGGATCGCGACCTGGACGCGGCGAAGGCCATGGTCGAGGAATTGGGCCTCACCTTCCCCAGCCTCCTCGACCGGGACCAATCCATCGTGGAGGCATACGGCATCCGCGGCATTCCGACCATGGTGGTGATCGGGCCGGACGGCAAGGTGGCCGGCTGGCACTCGGGGTATGACCCGAACATCGTCGAGACGGTGAAGCAGGAGATCGAAGGCGCCCTGGCGGAGCCCGAAACCGCGGAGTAGGGCTCAGCTCCCGGCGGCTTTGGCGTGCTGGGAGGCCAGGGCATCGGCGCGGCGGTTCTGCGTGCGGGGCACGTGTTTCGCTTCGTGTGCCTCGAACCGGTCCAGCAGTTCGGACAGCTCGGCGTGGAGCGGCTTCAGGCCGGCGTTCTTCACCTGGTACTCGCCGCTGAGCTGCTTGACCATCAGCTCGCTGTCGGTCAGCAGGCGTATGCGCCGCACGTCCAGCGCGAGCGCCTTCTTCAGGCCGGCGATGGCGGCGCGGTACTCGGCCACGTTGTTGGTGGCGCGGCCAATGGACTCCCCCCAGGCCAGCACCTCCCCGCCGTCCTCGGTGCTCAGCACCATGCCGATGCCGGCCGGTCCGGGGTTGCCCAGGGATGCGCCGTCGGTGTGCAGCACGGCGCCGGCGCCGGCTACCTCGGCCGCCACGTCCCGCTCGGGCTCCGGGCCGAGCATCTGGCGAAGCTCGCGGAACAGCTCGTCTACGTCCTCGCGCGACGCTTCGGGCCGCAGCTCGTAGAGCCGATCCCACTGTATCGAGCGGTAGATGGATTGCAGCAGCTTACGTCGGTCGGCGCTCTCAGGCATCTAACTCACCACGGAGTCACGGAGGACGGCGACGGAAGAATCCACGACAACGAAACTGCGAGCATGTCGAACGGCACGGCGGAGTACGTAGGATAGCGGCGTGCATTGAACGATGCATGGATCGGACTGCGCATTGCGTCCTGCGCACCCGGCCGTTCTTTGTGTTTCAGACTTCATACTTCAGAATGCTCTGTAGAAAGCATGGCTTCACTCCTACGAATCGCCGA
>JAWOCH010000448.1:0-3927 GCA_046483865.1 Candidatus Brocadiia bacterium
TTCCACCAGGTCACCGACTGTGCAGCCGATGCCGCCAGCGGCACGCGCACCTACGCGGTGGCGGTGGGGCGGGGGCGCGCACGGCGGCATCTGAGGGTGGCGTCCGCGGTGGCGTCGGCCTGGCTGCTGTTCACGCTGGCCTGGGTGGCGTTCTCGGTGCCCGGGTGGGGGCTTGCCGCAGGAGCGACGGGCGGGGCGGCGGCCCTGGCGGCCGGTGCCTATGCCGCCGTCAAGCGCCGGCGGGCCGGGCGGGCATCGGCGCTGATCAGGGAACTGCCGGGGACCTACCTGGGCCTGACTTACGCCGTGTTCCGCGTGGTTCCGCTGGTGCTGCTGGCCCGCCTGGCCCTGCTGAGAGCGACGATGTGGAGCGTGTTCGCTCTGGCGGGGCTGTTGATGCTGACCGAGTCGTGGCACTCTCTGCGATACCGGCACGGCTGACCGCCGTGGCGCGCCTCAGGGGGGCTCCGGCGGCGGCAGCTCGAATACCTGCACGTGTTCCGTCTCCGCGACCAGGCGAAGCCGCCCCGGATCTGCCGCCGCCAGCTCTCTGGCCGCTTTCAGCACCCTTACCCGGTCCTGGGCCCCGGATATCTCTCGCTCGATCGCAAGGTGCGTTACCCCGCTCCGACGCAGTTCCCGCAGCACAGCCTCTCCGTCGTCCCCCGCTGAGAGCGGCAGGCCCACGAGTCGTACCTTCGGGTCGGAGATAGCGGGCGCCACCTCCCGGAAGCGCGAGTATGAGAGTACGACGGGACGGGTGTGCCCGGCCGAGAGGAACCGCGCCACGTCCAGCGGAGCGGTGGACAGGCCGACGCCCCCGACGGCGTCTCGGCACTTCAGCCAGCTTTGCCAGATCATACCCGTTCCCGTCACGAGCCCGATCGCAAGCAGCGACGCAGTTCCCCACCAGGCCACCTTCGCGCGCCACCGGCCCAGCAGCCGGTCAGAGCGCTTCACCCACTCCCACCGCCCGAGTGCGGGGAACTCGTCCGCAAAGTGGCCCAGACCCGCGACGCCGTCGGCCAGATAGCCGAGCATCAAGGGCAGGACGGGCAGCCACAGACGGGCGCCCTGAGGCATCGGCCAGAAGAGGATCATCAGGCCGTAGCCGCAGAAGGCGTAGTCCGACGCAGCGGGCGCGCGAAGCCTGCGCAGCAGACCCAGAAGCCCCACAGGCAGCAACAGCGCCGCCCAGAACGGGCTGCACGTGCTGCCTCCGATGCGGACCACCGTCTTGGCGGCATTGGCCACCTGAACGGGCACGGTGCGCGCTTCCTTTGCAGCCAGCAGGCGCAGCCCGCGCACAGAGAGGGGCGGCTCGCCCTGCATCGTCCTCGCCCTGACGCCTTCGCCGTAGGAGGCCGTGCCGTCCTCCCGGCGGGAGTGGACCCACGCCGACCAGCCGACTGCCGGAGGGACCGCCAGAAACATCATGCAGATCCCGAAGACCACGCAGCGGCGCGCGTCACGCCGCCACAGGCTGGGCCTGGCCAGCCAGGCGAAGGCTGTCAGGTAGAAGACGAGCCCCGCCAGCCGCGTCAGGGTGGCCAGCGCCAGGGCGGCCCCGGAAGCCAGACCGGCCGGCCAACTGATCTTCCGGGCTCGCCAGAAGTAATCAGTCGCTCCAGCGAAGATGGCCACAAAGAAGAGAAAAGGCACGTCCGCGCGGATCCGGATGCAATACCGCAGGAAAGACGGCGACACGGCAACCAACAGAGCCAGGAACGCCGCCGTGCGCGCGTCGTGACGCTGCGACAGAAGCCAGTAGCTGGCCAGCAGGGCGCCCAGCCCCGTCAGCGCCACGATGAGCTTCTCCGGCCGGAAGTCATGGCGCTCCGCAGAGGCCACGGTGCTCAGCATGAGCGGGAACAAAGGCGGGTACGACCGGAAGAAACGGCCCTCCAGGGTGTAGCCGCGGCCGCCGGAGATGGACCGCGCCAGGGCAAGGTACCTCGCACTGTCGGGGTTCATATCGAAACAGGGCGTCAACTGGCCTACGATGAACGCCAGCCACAGTCCCAACAGGCACAGAATGGCCCCCCGGCGCGAGACGACCCAGCGGCGCAGCCGCTCCGGCAGCCCCGGCGGCTCCGGGGCTTCGCCCAAGCGGTGCTCTTCCTGGAAGGCATCGTTCACCGCGTCGTACGCTGCCTCCGTGCAGAAGGTCGTGACCGGCCGCCTGAATGCCAAACTGTCGTCCTGGGCCGGCTCAAACGGCCCGGCCCCAGGGACGCCGGCGGCTCACGGAGCAGCGCAAGCGCCTTCCACGGCCCCCGAACGCAGTTCCTCTGCAACCCTGGCGACGTGCTGACGCAGCGCTTCGCGTTCGGCGGGGATGTTCATCGGGCAGTCCCCGCGGCAGACCAGATCCAGCTCGTCGCAGTGCTGTCGCCACAGCAGCTCCAGGGGCTGCTCCTTCACATTGCCCAGGACGTAAGGCACGAACGCACAGGGCGTCACCACTCCCGTCGCCGACACGTAGAGTATGGACTTCCTGAAGACGCAGCAGTTCGTCCTTTCGGTGGGCAACTCCAGGTGCGCAAACGAGACATCCTGCAGTGCGCGGACCCGGGCGCGTTCGTTGGAGGCCAGGATCTTTTCGTGATCGTCGTCCCAACCCCCGACGGCGACCGGCAGCAGAACGTACATGTAGCTGACGCCCAGCTCCCGCCCGAGGGCGATCGTCCTTGCCACCCCCCCGGGATGCTTTCCTTCAAGGCGACGGTCATTATCCGGCAGGTCACGCCGTGCTTGCGGAGGGTTCGGATGCCGCGTACGGCCTGCTCGTGCAGGTTCGGGGTGCCGCGGAACCTGTTGTGGACGGCCGGGTCGGCGCTGTCCAGCGACACACCGCACTCTGTCAACCCGGCCGCCTTCAGTCGTTTCACTCGGTCATCGTCGAGCAGCATCCCGTTGGTGTTGACGCGCGTCAGCAGGCCGAGCCCGCGGGCGTATGACACCAGCTCGAAGATGTCCTCCCGCAGCAGTGGTTCGCCGCCGGAGAAATGGACGGCCAGCGCACCCAGGTCTCTGACCTGCCGCACCACTGATTTGAGCTGCTCGGTGGTGAACTCATCTCCCTGCGGGCGGGTGGGCGAGTTCGCATAGCAGTGCTCGCAGCGGCTCTGGCACCTGTAGGTGACCGCCACTGTGACGAAGGTAGGCGCAGGACGGCCCCGGGCCCTCCTCCAGAAGTGCGACGCCGCTGTGGCCCATGCCTTCAGCGAACGGTTGCCCAGGTATAGGCGCAGCCCCCTGTAGCCGAAGCCCAGCGCAGCGGCGGCCGACGGGAAACGCTTGAACAGCAAGCTCATCGTCCCCTCCCCGATGCCGCGTCTTCGCCTCGTGCCGGGGCCGCTCCGCTTCAGGTCGTGGCGGACCCGCGCCATGCCCGGCGCGTGGCGATTGTATCGCCGCAACGGGAAGCCGTCAACTCGTCGCTGACCATCGGCCCTCCAGGGCGCCCGAGTGGTCTTGACGGCGCCAGACCCGGCGCTGAAGCACCGGGCTGCATCACGGCGCCCCTGCCGGGGCGCTGAGGTCATTCCCCTGGCTCACGAACGGCTTCCTCGCCCCTGCACCCACAACGCAGGCATCCAACCTTCAGGCTCCGTTGTCAGCCCTATCCGACGCGGACCACTTTCATGCCGCCGCGCGTGAGGACTTCCCCGGCGATGCCCTCGCGGTCGCAGGACGGGCTGCCGCCCTTCATGTAGGCCCGTCGCGCGCCAACAATCCGGGCGATCTCCAGGGCGTGCTTCGCCCCGGCCAGGTGGGCCTCGGTGAGCTCGTCCCCTGTCTTCGGGCCCGTGAAGCTGCGGGTGACGAGCCACTGGTTGGCTGTTGGGGCGTCTTGAGTGGTGAGGGCGCTGGGGATCGAACCCAGGACCTACGGATTAAAAGTCCGTTGCTCTGCCTAACTGA
>JAWOCH010000226.1:0-15022 GCA_046483865.1 Candidatus Brocadiia bacterium
GGAAGAAGAATGCCGAACCGACCTTCCGCACTGAAGCGGCTCAGACAGAACGAGAAGCGACGGGTGCGCAACCAGCGCATCAAGTCGCGCCTGCGCACCGAACAGAACAAGTTCGACCGCATGGTTGAGCGCGGCGACCTGGAGGATGCGCGCGAGCAGTGCCGACTGCTGACAAAGCTGTTCCATCAGGCGGCCGCACGGAACATCCTGCACGCCAACAAGGCCGCGCGTAAACAGGGCCAGTTTGAGAGGCGTCTGAACCAACTGGAGGTCCGTCTGGAAGCCGCCCCCGAGTAGCGCCGCTCAGGTCTCAACCCCGCCGGAAGATGTCCACCTGCCGGGCGGACGGTGGTGGCTGGTAGACGGCCACCATCCGACTGAACTCCGCGGCGCTGGGCATCAGGTCCGGGTCCAGAGCCTGCGCGCCCATCCGCACCAGCCGGCGCAGCCCCCGGCCGCGCGCGCCCCGCCTGTCCCCGGTGACCACGAACAGGGGGCGCCCCAGGCGCAAGGCGTGCGTGCAGCTATTCCACGTGCCGCCGCAGTCGCGGGGGTCGAACGCCAGCACGGCTTGCGCCAGAGCGACGATGTGAGAGTTGCGCATCAGCGCCTGCGCGGAGCGCCAGCCGCTGCCCGGCGGAAAGGCGCTCAGCACACACCACCTGCCGGCCGGTCGTCCCCCTGCCCCGCTCCGGCGCGACCGGAACCTGAACAGTCCCGTGGCGGGCAACACCACCGTCGCCCCCTCGTCCAGGGCCGCCCGGTGGGCCACGGTGTCTATGCCCCGCGCGCCGCCGCTGACTACGACCGTCCCGCCTGCCGCCAGCCCGCCCGCCATACGCTGCGCTGCCGCCCGCGCCCTGGGCGACGGTTCACGTGAACCGACCACCGCCACGGCCCGCCGGCCCGCCAGTGCAGTATCCCCCCGCGCGAACAACACGTGCGGCGCCTCCGCGCCCAGCGCCTCCGTGAGGCGCGTGGGAAAACCGGGCCTGTCCCGCAGCAGCAGACCCAGGCCGGCCCTCTGCAGACGATCCATCACGGCGCGGCCCAGCGCGATTGGCGGCCGCAGGCCGGCTACTGCGCGGGCCTGCTCGGAGGCCAGCTTGGCCTTCCGGCGCAGTTCATCCACCGGCCAGGCCAGCACCTCCCGCAGGCTGGCGCCGTCGCGGCGGGCGGCGCGCAGCAGCCGGTTCACCGTCGCCGGCCCCACGCCCTGCGTCGCCGCCAGGGCAACCAGACAGACCTCCTGTTCGCTCAAGCTGTTCAACCCGTCCGATACCCCG
Source organism: Candidatus Brocadiia bacterium (assembly GCA_046483865.1). Classification (GTDB taxonomy): domain Bacteria; phylum Planctomycetota; class Brocadiia; order SM23-32; family SM23-32; genus JAWOCH01. The sequence continues at coordinate 1,287 of JAWOCH010000226.1, forward strand.
TTTGTTCACCTCTACCCCGCGACCGCGCCCATGCTACACGAACGACGGGCATAATGCAAGGGGGCGCCGTCGCCCGGCGGGGTCACTTGCAAAGCGGGGCCGATCTGCTATAGTGGGAGGGACTGCGGCAATGCTAGTGTAGCTCAACGGCAGAGCAGCGGTTTTGTAAACCGCAGGTTAGGGGTTCGAATCCCCTCACTAGCTCCAGCGCCCACGGGTTGGGCGGCCGAGTCGCACAGGCGGGTGGGCAGGTTCCCGAGCGGCCAAAGGGAACAGACTGTAAATCTGTTGGCGTATGCCTTCGGAGGTTCGAATCCTCCCCTGCCCACCAGTCCCGCCTCCGGCGGGACAGAGCAGGACGGCCCCTGGGCACCGGCACAGCGATGCGGGCGTAGCTCAACTGGCAGAGCACTGGCCTTCCAAGCCGGTGGTTGTGGGTTCGATCCCCATCGCCCGCTCCAGGCACATTGCCGGTTCGTTTGCTCTTGACGGGGCGGGCCGGCTGTGGTAATATCGGCGTAATCACAGGTGCGTACCTGCATCCCACTCGCTTAGCACAGCCGTGTTTCCTGCTTCGCCGGTGCATTCCCGGATCCAGAGCCGACGGGTGAGCCGGCTGTCCGGACGGCGGCGGTGCTGCTGTAGCTCAGTGGTAGAGCGCGTCCTTGGTAAGGACGAGGTCATGGGTTCAAACCCCATCAGCAGCTCCACCTGCATTTGAGCAGGCGGCGCCAACGGGCCGAGGCGGGGCCACAGGGACTGCCCCGGCGAGCCGGCGGGGGTTCGGAACGCGACTCAGCGCCGGCGGGGATGTGGCAGCCGGTTGGGCTCGAATCAAGCGATCTGCGACTGGTTCATTCACCGAATCTGATCTCGTAACTCAGGGAGGACCCAGCGGACCATGGCTAAGGAGGACTTCAAGCGGACCAAGCCGCATCTGAACGTGGGCACCATCGGCCACGTTGACCACGGGAAGACCACGCTTACCTCCGCGATGACGCTCTACCTGAGCGAAAAGGGGCTGGCGGACTACCGCACCTTCGACAGCATTGACAACGCCCCGGAAGAGCGAGAACGCGGCATCACCATCCAGACGCAGCACGTCGAATACGAAACCGACAATCGGCACTACGCCCACGTGGACTGCCCCGGGCACCGGGACTACATCAAGAACATGATCACCGGCGCCGCCCAGATGGACGGGGCCATACTGGTGGTCAGCGCCGCCGACGGACCGATGCCCCAGACGAAGGAGCACGTGCTGCTGGCGCGCCAGGTGAACGTGCCGGCCATCGTGGTGTTCCTGAACAAGACGGACCAGCTCGACGACCCCGAGCTGCTGGAGCTGGTCGAGCTGGAAGTCCGGGACATCCTCAACGAGTACAACTTCCCGGGCGACGAGATACCGGTCATCTCCGGTTCGGCGCTCAACGCGCTGGAGAACCCGGACGATGAGGAAGCCATGCAGCCGGTCGTCGAGGTGTTGGAGGCGCTGGACAGCTACATCCCCGAGCCCACCCGGGCCGTGGACCAGCCTTTCCTGATGCCCGTCGAGGACGTGTTCAGCATCAAGGGCCGTGGCACCGTGGGCACCGGGCGCGTCGAGCGTGGCGCCGTGCGCGTGGGCGACGAGGTGGAGATCGTCGGCCTCAGGCCCGAGATCCACAAGACCGTTGTGACCGGCGTGGAGATGTTCCGCAAGACACTCGACATGGGCCAGGCGGGCGACAACATCGGCGTGCTGCTGCGCGGCGTGGAGAAGGATGAACTGAACCGCGGCATGGTCCTGGCGGAGCCCGGCTCGATCACGCCCCACACGAAGTTCGAGGGAGAGGTCTACATCCTGACCGCCGACGAGGGTGGCCGTCACAAGCAGTTCTTCAGCGGCTATCGTCCGCAGTTCTACTTCCGGACCACCGACGTCACCGGGAGCATCACCTTGCCGGAAGGCGTGGACATGGTGCTTCCCGGCGACAACGTGACCCTCGAGATCGAGCTGATCACCCCCATCGCCATGGAAGAGCAACTGCGCTTTGCCATCCGCGAGGGTGGGCTGACGGTCGGCGCGGGCGTGGTCACCAAGGTTCTCGAGTAACCCCCGGGCAACTCCCATGCGCGAATACGTCACACTCGCCTGCACAGAGTGTCAGCGGGAGAACTACCGCACCTCCACCGAGACGCGTGGGGGCAAGCGGCTTGAACTGAAAAAGCACTGCCGGTGGTGCCGCAAGCACACACTGCACCGGCAGAAGAGGAGATAGGGAACGCAACGGCCGCCCGCCGGCAGGAAGGCGGCAGAGCAGGGAACACGGCACAGGCCAGTAGCTCAACCGGCAGAGCACCGGTTTCCAAAACCGGCGGCTGGGGGTTCGAGTCCCTCCTGGCCTGCCAGACTCCTGACCCCGTGCTGCACAAGGCGGCGCGGGTGAAGGAACACTCAGGCTTCGGACGCCACCCACGACGTTGACTCCGCATCGGCCCGGCCAGGGAACTTACGCACGCGCGGCGGCAGCCGGCGCAATGCTGCTGCTGGCGCTGTTCGCCAGCGTGCGCCTGTTCCAGCTAACGCACAGCCCGGACGAGACCCTGGCGCTGTTGGGAATGGACATCCCCGTGGCGGCCACTTGGGCGGGCGTGCTGTTTGTGGTGGCCGGAGGCCTGATCTTTCTGCTGACTATGGGGCCGCAGACGGGCCTGAAGGCCATAGACGAGAAGACCCACAGCCTGGTTGACCTGTTAATCGAGACCGAGTCGGAACTGGGCAAGGTCTCCTGGCCGGGCTCCGAGGAGCTGAGCCGCTCCACCACCGCTGTGCTGGTCTCGATAGTGGTCCTGGGGGGATTCCTGTTCGTTATAGACCAGGTGGTGCTGCAGCTTATGAAGTACCTGCAGGTGTTGCCCGACTGAGTTCGCACCGGCCCGGCACGCGGCAACGGAGCCGCGCGGGCATGCATTGGACGCCAGCGGCGTTCGCCGTGTGGGACGCGACTATGAGCGATACAACCGCCGACCAGAAAAACGAAGAGCAGACGGGCCAGTGGTTCGTGCTCCGCGTGCAGAGCAACCGCGAGGAGAAGGTCCGCGACAACCTGATGCGCATGCTCGAACTGAACGACATGGCCGGTCGCGCGCCGGAGGTGCTCGTGCCGACCGAAACAGTCACCGAGATGCGGGGCGGGAAGCGACAGACAGCCGAACGGAAGCTGTTTCCCGGCTACGTGATCATCCAGGTGCAAACCGACGAGCATGGGCGCATCCCCGACGACCTGTGGCAGCTCATCCGCGAGACCAGCGGAGTGGGCGACTTCATCGGCGCCGAAAAGCCCTGGCCCTTGCAGCAGGACGAAGTGGCCCGCCTGCTGGGCCAGGCCGAGGAGGTGGAAGCCGAGGCGCCCAAGCTGGAAATCGACCTGGAAGAGGGCGAGATGGTGCGCATCAAGGGCGGACCCTTCAAAGACGTGGAAGGCTACGTCGAAGAGGTCAACCCCGCCAGCGGCAAGGTCAAGGTGGTCATCAACATCTTCAGCAGGTCCACGCCCGTCGAACTGGAGTACTGGCAGGTGCAGCCGCTCTGAGCCGGGCGCACCTCGGAGGAATACGCGACATGGCAAAGCGAAGAAACGCCACAGCTACCCTGAAGGTGATAGTGACCGGCGGGCAGGCCAACCCCGCGCCGCCCCTGGGCCCCGTGCTCAGTCAGCACCGCGTGGAGATCGGCCGGTTCATCAACCAGTTCAACGAGCGCACCAGGGACCGAATGGGCATGCCCCTACCGGTGGTGATCAGGGTCTTCCGCGACGGTTCGTTCGAGTTCGACGTGAAGGCGCCCACCGCCTCCTACCTGGTTCAGCGCGCCGCCAACGTAGCCCAGGGCGCCGATGATCCCGGACGGGAGACGGTCGGCAGCATCACCCCCGCGCAGGTCAAGCAGATCGCCGAGGAGAAGATGGAAGACCTGAACGCGGACAACATCGAGGCCGCCATGCGCATCATCGAAGGAACTGCCCGAAGCTGCGGCGTGGAAGTCGTCGAAGAGTCAGAAAGCGGCCTGAGCAGCGGCAAGACGTCAGAAGCAGACACGGACTCGACAGAGCGCAGTTGATCAGGAAAACAGCCCACAATGGCACATAGAAGCCGCCGATACCAGCACAACCGGGAACTGGTCGAGAAGGAACGCCACTACCCCCTGGATGAGGCCATCCAGACCCTGAAGTCAATGGACCAGGTGGGTTTCGAGGAGACCGTCGAGTGCACCGTCCAGTTGGGCATTGACCCGCGCCAGAGCGACCAGCAGGTGCGCGGCACGCTGGCCCTGCCCCACGGCACGGGCAAGGAAGTGCGGGTGGCCGCCTTTGCCGCGGGAGACGCCGCCGACCAGGCCCGCGAAGCCGGAGCGGACTACGTGGGCGCTGATGACCTGATAGAGGGGGTCGAGGACGGATTCATGGACTTCGACGTCGCACTGGCCACGCCGGACATGATGAGCCGCATCGGTCGGCTGGGCCGCTACCTGGGCCCGCGCGGGCTGATGCCCTCCCCCAAGAGCGGCACCGTGCGGGAGGACATAGGGGCGGCGGTCGAGGAGTTCAAGGCGGGCAAGATCGAGTTCCGCAGCGATGGAGGCGGCAACATCCACGTGCCCGTCGGCAAGCTGTCGTTCAGCATAGAGCAACTGGCGGAGAACGTCCGCGCGCTGATCGGCCAGCTCGTGCTGAGCAAGCCCCCCGCGAGCAAGGGACGCTATCTGCGGAAGGTCTACCTGTCCAGCACCATGAGCCCCGCCGTGCGGATAGACATCGCCGAGGTCTACAGCCGGAGCTGAGCAGATGCCCAAGAGAGTCAAAGAGCTGATGGTCGAGGAGCTGGAGGAGCGGTTCCGCGACATAAAGGAAACCGGTTGCGTGATGGTGGACGTCACCGGCCTGAGCGCCGACGAGAGCCGCCTGGTGCGCAGCGGCCTGCGCCAGCAGGCGGGCGGGCGCATGATGGTGGTGAAGAACTCGCTGATGAGAATCGCCCTCGAGCGCATGGGCGCTCAAGACCTGGAGCCCCTCGTAGACGGGCCGACTGCCATCGTGCGCGCCGACAGCGCCCCGGCAGCGGCCAGGGCGGTGAGCGAGGCCGCCGAGGAACATCCCGCCCTCACGCTGAAGGGCGGCTACGCGGAAGGGCACCTGATGGACGCCGCCGGTATCGAGAAATTGGCCGAGATACCCCCGCGCGACGAGCTGCTCAGCATGTTGGCCGGTGCCTTCCTGGCTCCGCTTCGCCGGCTGCTGCGCGGTATGACGGCCAAGCAAAGGACGCTGGCCAACGGCCTGATGCAGCTCCGGGACAGGAAACGAGAGCAACAAGAGGACGGCGAATAACCCCCCGCTGAGAAACAGGAGGTCTCACGATGGCCGAAGCAGCAGTCGAAGAAGGATCCCAGGTTCCGGAGAAGATCCAGCAGGTGCTGGACACGATCAGCGAGTTCACGCTGATGGAACTGAGCGAACTGGTGGATGCGTTCGAGGAGCGGTTCGATATCGAAGCGGCGGCAGCCGCACCGATGGCACTGGCAGCCGCCGCTCCCGGCGCCGAGGCGGAAGAGGAGGAACCCACGTCGTTCAAGGTGACCCTCAAGAGCTTCGGCGACGAGAAGATCCAGGTGATCAAGGCGGTGCGTTCCCAGACCACCCTTGCTCTTAAGGAAGCGAAGAACCTGGTCGAGAGCGCGCCCGCCACCGTGAAGGAAGCCCTGTCGAAGGAAGAAGCGGAGCAGTGCGCTGAAGCGTTGAACGAGGCCGGAGGCGAAGCAGAAGTCGAGGCGGAATAGGCGATACAGCCAGGGGGTTATCGGGCGTGGACCGATCCGTGGGCCGACGGCACCAGCCAGCTCGTCCGAGCGCAGAGGACGGCCCGGCCGGGGCGGGCGCGGGTATGTTGCGTGTCTACGCCTGCCGTGCGCCCGTGCAGCATCTTATCCTTCCTCCCGTGGAGAGCAGGTAAAGCATGGAAATCCGTGACTTCTCCAAACTGGGCAGCGCGATAGACGTCCCCGACCTGACCAGCATTCAGAGGGATTCCTACCAGGAGTTCCTCCAGGCGGACGTGCAGCCCGAGAAGCGCAAGGACAGCGGCCTGCAGAAGATACTCAACGAGACCTTCCCCATCGTCAACGAGGCGAAGGGCGTCCGGCTGGAGCTGATCGAGTACCGGCTGGGCAAGCCCAGGTATCTGCCCGAGCAGTGTCTGCAACTCCGGCTTACCTACGGTCGTCCGTTCCACGTGCGCGTGCGCCTGCACAAGCAGAATGAAGTGCTGGAGGAGGACGTCTACCTGGGCGAGATGCCCATCATGCTGGGGGGCGGGGAGTTCATCGTCAACGGGGCCGAGCGGGTCATCGTCAGCCAGCTTCATCGTTCGCCCGGCTGCGATTTCTCCCGCGAGGTCGTCGGTGATCGCGTCTTCCACTCCTGCCGTGTGATTCCCCAGCGGGGAAGCTGGATCGAGATGGAGGTGAACCGGCGCGGCTACCTGGTCTGCCAGCTCGACCGCAGCGGCAAGCAGCCGGCCACCCTCCTTGTGCGGGCCCTGGACGAGGAGCACGCCACCGACGAGGAGCTGCTTAAGCTGTTCTACGACGTGGAGACCGTCAAGTTCACCGAGGGCACCGCCGGCTCGAAGCTGCGCGAGAGAGTCAGCGCCGTGACCGTCAAGTTCGACGAGGACGAGGAGGCGGTGCTGCTGGAAGCGGGCGAGACCATCACCGAGGAAACCGCCCAGCAACTGGCCGAGGCGGGGGTGAAGAAGTTGGACGTGCTGCCGGAGGACTTCGACCCGTTGATCCTGAACACCCTGGCCCAGGACCGCAGCTTCGACCACGAAAGCGCCATCAAGGAGCTGTACGGGAAGCTGCGCCCCGGCACGCCGTTCACGCTGGGAAAGGCCAAGGACACCATCTTCGAGAAGTTCTTCGACTCCAACCGCTACCAGCTCGGCGCGGTGGGCCGGTTCCGCATGAACCGCAAGTTCGGCGCGAACGTGCCCATCGAACAGCAGTGCCTGCGGCCGGAAGACCTGATCTGCGCCATCAGCTACATCAACGAGATGCGAGAGGGCCAGGGCCAGGTGGACGACATTGACCACCTGGGCAATCGGCGCGTGCGCACCATCGGAGAGCTGGCCAGCGAGCAGTTGCGCAAGGGCTTCCTGAAGATGCAGCGCACCGTGCAGGACCGCATCAACCTGAAGGATCCCGAGGGGTTCACCCCCCGCAGCCTGATCAACAGCAAGACCGTCAGTGCCTCGATCAACTACTTCTTCGGCCGCAGCAAGCTTTCCCAGATCGTGGACCAGACCAACCCGCTGAGCCAGTTGACCAATGAGCGGCGGCTCAGCGCGCTGGGCCCCGGCGGGCTGGACCGCAAGCGCGCCGGGTTCGACGTGCGCGACGTCCACATGAGCCACTACGGACGCATCTGCCCCATCGAGACGCCCGAGGGGCCGAACATCGGTCTGATCACCAGCCTGAGCGTGTTTGCCGGCGTGGACGAGTTCGGCTTCCTGGTCACGCCCTACCGCGTGGTCAAAAAGGGCAAACCAAGTGACGAAATCCACTATCTGCGCGCCGACGAAGAGGAACGGGCCTACATAGCGCCGGCCGACTCGAACCTGCGGGAGGCGAAGTCGAGCGAAACGGTCGTGGTGCGCCACGCCGGCGACCTGGCCGAGATCAAGGCCAGCGAAGTGGAGTACATGGACGTCTCGCCGCAGCAGATCGTCGGCGTCAGCGCCAGCCTGATCCCCTTCCTGGAGCACAGCGACGCCAACCGCGCCCTGATGGGCTCCAACATGCAGAGGCAGGCCGTGCCTCTGCTGAAGACCGAGCCGCCGCTGGTCTGCACCGGCACCGAACGCGCCGTGGCCAGCAACTCCGGCATGGTGGTGCGGGCGGAGAACGCCGGCACCGTCAGCTACGTGGACAGCACGCGCATTGTAGTGGGCGACCAGGTCTACCGCCTGAAGAAGTTCAACGCCCTCAACCAGAAGACCACTCTGAACCAGCGTCCGCTGGTGCGCCCCGGCGATGAGGTGCAGGAGGGCGACATCCTGGCCGACGGAGCCAGCACCAGCGATGGCGAACTGGCGCTGGGGCGCAACGTGCTGGTCGCGTTCATGCCCTGGGAGGGATACAACTTCGAGGACGCCATCCTGATGAGCGAGCGTCTGCTGAAGGACGACGCGTACACCAGCATCCACATCGAAACCCACGAGGCGGAGATACGGGAGACCAAGCTGGGCAAGGAGGAGTTCACCCGCGACATCCCGAACGTCTCCGAGCAGCAACTGGCCAACCTGGACGCGGACGGCGTCATCCTGGAGGGCACTTGGGTCGAACCGGGAGACATCCTGGTCGGCAAGGTGGCCCCCAAAAGCCGCAGCGAGCTGACGCCGGAGGAGAAGCTGCTCTACGCCATCTTCGGCAAGGCGGGTGAGGACGTGCGCAACGACTCCCTGACCGTGCCCAGCGGAACCGAGGGCATCGTGGTGGCCACCCGTCGGTTCAGCAGGCGCTCCTACCTGACCGCCGAGGAGCGGGAGGAACTGGACAGCCAGGTGGAGGAGATCCGCCAGAGTTTCAACCGCCAGATCGCGGAGCTTTTCCGTGAGGCCGTCGAGACGATGGAGGAAGCCGTCGGCCACACACTGGCCGACACGCACAGCGGCCGCGTCATCGAAGTGACCGACGATATGGACGACAAGGCCGTGGTGCAGCTCTACGAGGAGTTCAACCCCCGGCAGATGGACTTCGGCGGCGCCCGAACCAACGCCAAGCTGCTGAAGGCATACTCCCCGTTCGCCGAGAAACTGGACCGCCTGCGCGAGCAGCGCGACCGCCGGCTGATGGACTACACCACCGGCGACGAGCTGCCCAGCGGCGTGCTGGAGATGGTCAAGGTCTACATCGCCACCAAGCGCAAGCTCTCGGTGGGTGACAAGATGGCCGGGCGGCACGGCAACAAGGGCGTGATCGCCAAGATCCTGCCCGTCGAGGACATGCCCTTCCTGGAGGACGGCACGCCGGTGGACGTCGTGCTGAACCCCCTGGGAGTGCCCAGCCGCATGAACGTCGGCCAGATACTGGAGACCCACCTGGGTTGGGCGGCGAACGCGCTGGGCTTCCAGGCGGTGACGCCGCCGTTCGACGGGGCGACCGAGGAGGAGATCCGCGAGTGCCTCGAAACCGCCGGACTGCCCGCCGACGGCAAGACCGTCCTCTACGACGGCCGCACCGGCGAGCCCTTCCACCAGAGGGTGACCGTGGGCTACATGTACGTGATGAAGCTGGGGCACCTGGTGGACGACAAGGTGCACGCGCGGGCCACAGGGCCCTACTCGCTGATCACCCAGCAGCCCCTGGGCGGGAAGGCCCGCTACGGCGGCCAGCGCTTCGGGGAGATGGAGGTATGGGCCCTGGAGGCGTACGGCGCGGCGCACATCCTGCAGGAACTGCTGACCGTCAAGAGCGACGACATCGAAGGGCGCACCAAGATATACGAGTCCATGGTCAAAGGCGAGAACGTGCTGGAGGCCGGAATCCCCGTGGCCTTCGAGGTGTTGTGCAACGAGATCCGAGGCCTGGGACTGAACATACGGCTCGAGAAGGAAAGGCTGTGACGGGAGCCCGTCTCCCTGGAGACCTTTTCCTACCCTCCGATTGGAGGCTGAATACAGATGCTGGAAACCGGCTACGATCGTATCAATGAGTACCAGTCTGTGCGCATATCGCTCGCGTCCCCCGCTGACGTGCGCAGTTGGTCCTACGGCGAAGTAACCGAGCCGGAGACGATCAACTACCGCACCTATCGGCCGGAGCGGGACGGGCTTTTCTGCGAGCGCATATTCGGCCCGCAGAACGACTGGGAGTGCAGTTGCGGCAAATACCGCGGCATGAAGCACAAGGGCATCGTGTGCGACCGCTGCGGCGTGAAGGTCACCCACAGCCGCGTGCGGCGCCGGCGCATGGGGCACATCAGCCTCGCCGCGCCCGTCGTTCACATATGGTTCTTCAAGAGCATGCCCTGCCGGCTGGGCAACCTGCTGGCGATGAAGAGCACCGACCTGCAGCGGATCATCTACTTCCAGAGCTACGCAGTCACCGAACCGGGCGACACGCCGCTGGAGTACAAGCAACTGCTGAGCGAGGAGGAATACCGCGAAGCCCAGCGGGAGTACGGCGAGCGGGCCTTCGAGGCCAAGATGGGCGCCGAGGCCGTGCGCAAGTTCCTCCAGGGCCTGGAGCTGGAGCAACTGAGCGTGGAGCTGCGCGCCGAGCTGAAGACCTGCACCTCCAAGCAGCGGCGCAAGCGCATCATCAAGCAGCTCACAGAGGTGGAAGCGCTCCGGGACAGCAACAACAAGCCGGAGTGGGTCGTCCAGGAAGTCATCCCCGTCATTCCGCCGGACCTGCGGCCCCTGGTGCTGCTGGACAGCGGCAACTTCGCCTCCAGCGACCTGAACGACCTCTACCGGCGCATCATCAACCGCAACAACCGGCTGAGGAAACTGCTGGACCTGAACGCGCCCGACGTGATCATCCGCAATGAGAAGCGCATGCTCCAGCAGTCGGTGGACTCGCTGTTCGACAACAGCCGCTGCAAGCGGCCCGTCATGGGCAGCAGCCGACGGCCCCTGAAGTCCCTGACCGACATGATCAAGGGCAAACAGGGCCGGTTCCGCGAGAACCTGCTGGGCAAGCGTGTGGATTACTCAGCGCGCAGCGTCATCGTTGTCGGCCCGGAGCTGAAGCTGAACCAGTGCGGCCTGCCCAAGAAGATCGCCCTCGAGCTGTATCAGCCCTTCATCATCCGCAAGCTGAAGGAGAAGGGCATCGCCGATACGCTCAAGAACGCCAAGAAAGAGCTGGAGCAGCGCACCGAGGAAGTCTGGGACGTGCTCGAGGAGGTCACCGAGCACCACCCCGTGCTGCTGAACCGGGCGCCCACTCTGCACCGGATGGGCATCCAGGCGTTCGACCCGGTGCTGGTCGAGGGCAATGCCATCAAGCTGCACCCGCTGGTCTGCAAGGGGTTCAACGCAGACTTCGACGGCGATGCCATGGCCGTGCACCTGCCCCTCAGCGTGGAGGCGCAGATAGAGGCGAAGACCCTGATGATGGCCCCCCACAACGTGTTCACGCCGCAGGACGGCCGGCCCATCATCGGCCCGTCGCACGACATCGTGCTGGGCTGCTATTACCTGACGGTCGAGCCGAGAGCTGAGCAAGAGACCATCAAGCGGTTCTCTGGCCTCAGCGAGGTCCACATGGCGCATGCCCAGGGCCGCGTGGACGTGCACACACTCGTGCATGTGCGCCCGAACGGGCTGGAGGAGATCGTGGAGCATCCCGACGCCCCGGCGAAAGCGGTGGAAGGGATGCTGGAAACCACCGTGGGCCGCATAGTGCTGAACGACGCGCTGCCTGCGGGCCTGCCGTTCTACAACTGCGAGCTGGCCAGCGCGGGGCTGAACCGGGCCATCCACGACTGCTACGAGCGGCTGGGCCGGCAGGCAACCGTCCAGATGCTCGACGACATGAAAGACATAGGTTTCCATGCGGCGACGGAGGCCGGCATCTCCTTCTCCATGGAGGACCTGCGCCTGCCGCCGAGCAAGGACGATATCCTGGAGCAGACCGAGAAGGTCGTCGCCCAGATAGCCAGCGCCTACCGCGAGGGCGCGATAACGGACATCGAGCGGCGCCAGCGCGTGATTGACGAGTGGAGCGCCGCCACCGATACCGTGGCCGAGGAGATGTTCACCGAACTGGCCAACGACCGCAGAGAGGGCGAGCCCTACCTGAACCCGGTCTTCCTGATGATGGAGTCCGGCGCGCGAGGCAAGGCGCAGCAGGTCAGCCAGCTTGCCGGCATGAGGGGCCTGATGGCCAAGCCGAGCGGGCAGATCATCGAGACGCCCATCAAGGCCAATTTCCGCGAGGGGCTGGACGTGCTGGAGTACTTCAGCTCCACCCACGGCGCCCGCAAGGGACTGGCCGATACCGCCCTGAAGACCGCCGAGAGCGGATACCTGACCCGCCGCCTGGCCGACGTGGCGCAGAACGTCATCATAACCCAGCATGACTGCGGCACGGTCAACGGCATCACCAAGGGGCCGGTGCTGCGCGGAGACAAGATCGCCGTCCCACTGCGCGAGGTGATTACGGGCCGCGTGGCGCGGGACAACTTCATCCATCCCGTGACCGACGAGCCCATCGTCCGGGAGAATGAGTTGATCACGGAGGAGATCGCGCGCGAGCTGGAGGAGTTCGACGAGCGGATGAAGATACGCGTCCGCTCGCCGCTGACCTGCGAGTCGCGCACGGGCGTCTGCGCCACGTGCTACGGCATGGACCTCTCGACCAAAGCCCTGGCTGAGCCGGGGCTGACGGTGGGAATCATCGCCGCTCAGTCCATCGGCGAGCCCGGCACCCAGTTGACCATGCGCACGTTCCACATCGGCGGCGTCGCCATCGGCGGCACCGAGGAGAGCGAGATATCCGGCAAGCGCCCCGGGCAGGTTCGGTTCGAGGAGCTGGAGGTGGTCGAGGACCCCGAGGGCCGCAACGTGTCCATCAGCCGTCGGGGCGAGCTGGCCATCGTGGACGAGAAGGACCGCGAGCTGGAGCGCCACAACGTGCCTTTGGGCGCCGAGATGCTGGTCGAAGACGGCGATGATGTCAGCAGCGACCAGCGCCTGGCCCAGTGGGACACCCACTACACCCCCATCCTGGCCGAGGTGGACGGAACGGTCCGGTATGAGGACATGGTCGAGGGCAAGACCCTGCGGCTGGAGAAGGACGAAACCCACGGGACCACGCGCAAGGTAGTCATGGAGCACAAGGGGGACATGCACCCCCAGATCCTGATCGAGGGACCCGAGGGGAACATCCTCAGTCTCTACCCGCTGCCCGAGAAGGCCATCGTCGAAGTGGACGACGGGCAGGAGATCACGGCCGGAACGCGCCTGGCCCGGACGCTGCGCGAGGTCCAGCGCACCCAGGACATCACCGGCGGCCTGCCGCGGGTGACCGTGCTGTTCGAGGCGCGCACGCCGAAGTCCCCGGCCGTCATGAGCGAGATTGACGGCATGGTGACCGAGATCGAGCGCAAGCGCGGCCGGACAGTCATCCGCGTGGAGGACCCCGAGACCGGCTACGAGTCGGAGCACACCGTCCCGGCCGGAAAGCACCTGCGCGTGCATCGGGGCGACCACGTGACCGCCGGGCAGGCTCTTGTGGACGGCCCGCTGATCCTGGAGGACATCCTGCGCATCAGCGGCGAGGAAGCGCTCCACCAGTACATGCTCCGGGAGATACAGAACGTCTACCGCGCCCAGGACGCCAGCATTGACGACAAGCACTTCGAGGTGATCATCGGCCAGATGACGCGGCGCGTGAAAGTCAACGAGCCCGGCGACACGCCGTTCCTGCCCGAACAGTTGGTGGACAAGTTCGGGTTCCGCGACACCAACGCGGAGGTCGTCGAACAGGGCGGGGAGCCGGCAGAGGCCGAACCCGTCGTGTTGGGCATCACCAAGGCCGCCCTCTCCAGCGACAGCTTCATCAGCGCCGCCTCCTTCCAAAACACCACCCGCGTGCTGACGCGGGCGGCCCTGCGGGGAGCGGTGGACCGGCTGGAAGGGCTCAAGGAGAACGTCATCCTGGGTCACCTGATACCGTCGGGCACGGG
>JAWOCH010000267.1:0-6724 GCA_046483865.1 Candidatus Brocadiia bacterium
ACCAGGTGAGCAGGTGAACGCAGGCGAACGCGCGTGTTGAACAGCCGTTCTATGCTCGGTGCGCGGAACGCCGCTGCGTTTCTCACCTGTTCTCCTGCTCAACTGTTCGCCTGATCTGTCCCGCCAAAGGCGGGACCCCTGGAGGGCCACGCTCCGTCGTGGCCGACCTTTGTTGCGCCGTGAAACGGCGCCGGGATGGAGCCGGGGGTTTCAACCCCCGGAATCGGAGCCCCAAATCCATACCGCCCTGGAGGGGCGGGGCCCGCGGCGCGGGAGGCGCCTGCCGCGGATCTGTCGGCGTGACGCTATCCGTGGGGCTGATGGGCGCTCGTCTTGCAGCGCCCCTCCAGGGCGCTCGGGTTGTTCTGAGGGCGCAAGCCCCGGCGCTGAAGCACCGGGCTGCATCCCGTCGCCCCTGCCGGGGCGCGTGGGTCGTTCCGGCAGCCCCAAACGGGCTCCCTCCCTGTTCCATTCACAACTTTGAGCAACGGTCCCGAAGTGCCCGGAGGGCCATGCTTCCGCGTGTGCGCGGTCGCTCCGTTTGGCGGGGACGACTCAGACTCGGCGGTGGGAGGCCACGGCCAAGGTGGTCAGGTAAGCAAGGTTCGCTCGCGGAAGAAGGTCAGTATGCTGTCCTCGGGTTTACACTGGGCGCTCACGTTGTCCTGCCCTTTCGGGAGGAGGTCTTCGAGGAGATTGTGGGCTTGAGCATATTCGCCGTGTCCCATTCCGAACGTCGTGCCCAGAACCGCCACGTCGTCACGGCAGCCGTCCAGCCCAAGGCGCCTCAGATTCTCCTCGTAGTAGCCGAAGCCGAGGAATACGACCCACTTTGCATCCCTGATACGCTGCCGTGCTTCCACGAGTCCTGGACTCGGCTGATCCCGTTCACGCATGATGACAATGCCGTCTGCGGCCTTCGCGACAGTCTCGGGGTTCCTGTCTGAGCTGTAAGCCCTCGAGTTGCTGCTATCTGCGTTCTCTTGCCATGGCAGCTTGGCGAGCTGTCCGTAGACGTGCAGCACCGGTACTTCCTGCAAGACGGCCCGGGCCTTGTCATCCGTCATGTCCTGCTCGGCGTGTCTGATGGCCTGGAACAGGAAGTGCTCCAGCGATCGGTCATAGTTGAACGTGACGAAGACCACATTGCTCTGTGCTACTTCCTCACCTGTCGCCCCCAGCCGTCCTCGGACGTACCGGTACCAGTGCAACCCGTTTCGGAACAGCTGGCTTTCCTGCTCATAGCGCATGAGCGTGATTGCGATTGCGCGCTTGCCCAGTGGCAAGCAGTCCGGGTTGTGTTCGAGGAAAACGTCAACAGAGGGATGCGCAGAAAGCCGGGGCCTCTCAGCGAAGCGACCGATCTGTTCCTTACTGTGTCCGAGTTCTTGGAGCACGCGACTCAGATCGGCTACGCGCGCACCGCGCAGATCGCGACCGCTAAGCAGTCCTTGCACAATCTCGTCTCGCAGTTTGCCGCCAGTAGGGAAGCCGTAGACTGCGCTGGCACCAGCTCCCAAGACGAAGACTGTTGGCTCTTCAATCATCCTCTATCCGTTCAGGACGGTGCAGGGCTTGTATGAGAAGCTGGGGGGGCCGGCCAGGACTTCGGCAGCAGCCTTGGACGCGCCGCCGGAGCGGCCAAAGCAAACTCTCATAGTTCCACCCTCCAGATAGTCAGAGGCAAGTCTACCATCGTGACGGAGCTGGCGCAAGACATATGGCAGAAGGTGTACTTCCGATGTGACTGGGCGAAGGTGGGTAGTGAAGTTCGATGTTCACGAGGTTGGTGTGGGCTGCGCGCGACCGGCCGGCAGCGGAACGGGCTCTATGCTGTCGGCTATGAGGGTGCGGACGCCGTGTTGTTGTTTGACTTTGCCTTCGGCGCAGTAGACGCCGGGGCCGGCTATTCGGGCGCCGTATTCTCGGTATACGTCGGGGAAGAGGATTACCTCGACTACGCCCTCGCGGTCCTCCAAAGTTACGAATTTCATGTATTCGTGGTTCTTCGTGACGGCGCGGCGGCTGGTGACCAGCCAACCTACAAAAGCGCAGCTTTTGAAGTCTGAAGTCTGAAGTCTGAAGTCTGAAGTACGGGCGGCGCTACGCGCCTTTCTGAATTCATCATTCACCATTCTGCATTCATCATTCCCCCACGCGTCCAGCGGGTGGCCGGAGTGGGTTATTCCGAGGGTGCGCAGTTCCCATAGGACGCGCTCCGCCCGCGTGTAGGGGGGCTGGGCTGGGACGTGGATCTCGTCGGGCGCGGGGCCGGCCCCGGGCGGGGCCTGGCCGGTGGCTTGCAGTAGGGGCAGGTCGCGCTTCTCACTGGGTGCCTGCCGCTCGCGGCGGCTCAGGATGCGCTCCATCTTCATCAGGAGGGTGGGGCGGGTCAGCCCCAGGGAGTCGAAGGTGCCGCCCAGTATCAGGTTCTCCAGCTCCTCTCGTCCGGGCCGGACGCGGGCGCAGAAGTCCTCCAGCGACCGGTATTCGCCCCGCAGACGCTCCTTGAGCAGGCGCTCGACGGTGCGGCGGGAGAGAGCGCGGACGAACTCCAGACCCGGCCGGATGGCGTCGCCCTCGGCCCGATACTCCACGTCGCTGCGGTTCACGCACGGGGCCAGCACCTCCACGCCGAACCGCCGGGCGTCGGCCAGGTATGTGCGCGGGTCGTAGAAACCGGCCTTGTTGGCGATGACCGACGCCAGAAACTCGGCCGGCCAGTGGGCCTTCAGGTAGGCGGCCTGGTAGGAGATGTGCCCGTAGGTGGTCGCGTGCGCCTTGCAGTAGGAGTAGGCGGCGAAGTCCTCGATGCGCTTCCAAATATCCTCCGCCGCGCTCCGTTCCACGCCCCGCCCGACGGCGCCGCGGACGAACCGGTCGCGCAGCTTCTGGAGCTTCTCCAAAGAACGGTCTTTGGAGATGAACTTGCGCAGCTCGTCTCCCTCGGCCAGCGTGAACCCGGCCACCGTCCGCGCCACGTGCAGGATGTCCTCCTGGTAGAGCATCACGCCGTAGGTCGCGCCGAGGGCCTCTTTCAGGAGCGGGGTGGAGTAGCGGACGGGCTCTTCGCCGCGGCGCCGCCGGATGAAGGCGTGCTTCATGCCGCTGCTGGAGGGGCCGGGGCGGATGAGCGAGAGGGCCTGTATCAGATCCATAATGCTGCTGGCGCGCAGCATGTGGAGCAGTTGCCTCATGCCGGGGGATTCTATTTGGAAGCAGCCCATGGTGTGGCCGCCTGCCAGCAGGTCGGCCGTGGGAGGATCGCTGTCCGGCAGGCGGTCCAGGTCCAGCTCGACGCCCCGGCTGGCGCGCACGGCGCGGGCGGCCTCCGAGACGATGGACAGGGACCGCTGCCCCAGCAGGTCCATCTTCACCAGCCCGGTCGTCTCAATCTCGTCCATCTCGTACTGGGTGACCACGATGCCCTTGGCGCTGTCCTCCAGGGGCGTGTACCAGGTGAGCGGCCGGTCGCCGATGACCAGCCCGCCCAGGTGGATGCTGAGGTGGCGCACGCAGCCGTCCAGTTTCAGCGCAGTGCGCACCACGGTGCGCCAGGGCTCTTTGGCGATGGGGAAATCCTCCATCTCGGGGAACAGTTCGTGATCAAGAATGGGTAGGTCCGGCGTCTCGCCGGACCCAGCGCGGCGGGACGCCGCGCCTACCCCATCGGGGAACGACATGGCGAACCGGGGCAGCAGCTTGCTGTAGGAGTCAATCTCGTCCATCGGCAGGCCCATCACGCGGGCTACGTCCCGGAAGGCCGACCGCGCCCGGAGGGTCGAGTGGGTGGAGACCATAGCCACCCGGGCGGCGCCGTGGCGGCGATAGACGTAGTCAATCACGTCGTCGCGCCGCCGCCAGCAGAAGTCAATGTCGATGTCCGGCACGTCGGTGCGGAACTCGTTGAGGAACCGCTCGAAGGGCAGCTCGAAGCGGATGGGGTCCACCGCCGAGATACCGAGTGAGTAGGAGACGATGCTGTTGGCGGCCGAGCCGCGGCCCACGTGGGGGATCTCCTCCCGCTCGGCGAACTCCACGATGTCGCGCACGACCAGGAAGTAGTCGCAGAAGTCGAGCTTCTCGATCACCGCCAGCTCCTTGTCCAGCCGGCGGCGCACGTCGGGGCGGATGCGGCCGTATCGGCGCCGCGCCCCCTCGTAGGCCACCCGGCGCAGGCGCCCCGGGGCGGTCTCGCCGGGCGGCAGGTCGGCGCGGGGGAAGTGGGGCGTCTCGGTGTCCAGCTCCAGGTTGCACCGCTCGGCGATGCGCACGGTGTTGCGCATGGCCTCCGCACGGACGGCGGCCGGCAGCCGGGCGGCCACCTGGCGGGCGGGTTGGAGGAAGCTGTGCGGCCCGGCCAGCATCCGCTCTCTCCGCAGCAGGTCTTTGAGCATCATGTTCTCGCGGATGGCGCTGGCCACGGCGTGGGTGTGGCGTTCGCCCTCCGGTTCGGGGTGGAGGAAGTTCGCGTTGACCGTGGCCGCCAGGGGGACGCCGAGGCGCTCTGCCAGGTCGGCGACGGGGCGGCGGTTCTCCGCCGGGACGGGGTCGGGATCGTCACCGCGCAGGGCGGGGCAGCGGGTCTCGAACGAGCGGGGCCCGTCGGCGCGCAGTTCCGCGTAGAGCCGTCCCTCCGGCACGCGCCCCGCCAGACGGCGCAGCAGCGACGGCGTCGCGGTCAGCACGAACAGCCCCCGCGGGTCCTCCGCAATGCAGTCGGCCGGGTCGAACGGGCCGGGCTCCTCCTCCCCGGCGCCGAAGGTGGCGTAGTGCGGCGTGCCGGCCAGCTTGCGGGCGGTGATGATGCGGCACAGGTTGGCGTAGCCCCGGCGGTCGGCCGCCAGGCAGATGCACTGCTCCCCGCCCCGGACCAGTTCGGCGCCGATGATCGGCTTCAGCCCCGCCGCGCTGGCCTGCCCGTAGAAGAACATGGCCCCGTAGAGCCCGTTCGTGTCGGTCAGCGCCACGGCGGGGCTCCCGCGCCGCGCGGCGGCCTGGATCAACTCCTCGATGCGCATCACCCCCTGCAGCAGGCTGAAGGTGGAATGCGCGTGCAGGTGAACGAAGTCCATCGTTTCGTGCTCCAGGTCGTGCGCCTCCCTATAACTATACAGGACAATAGCACGTCAGTCAAGGGCAGGCCTCCGGCGGCATCTGCGGCACGGTGCCGTTGACAGTACGGACACATACGTGTACACTATGGATGTCAGATAAGTACACTACCGAGAGGGCCAGGCCCATGAAGTTCGTCACCGTCCGCCAGTTGCGCGCCAGCACCGCCAAACTGCGCAAGGACCTGGAGAAGGACCGGGAGATCGTTGTGACCGTCAACGGCCGACCGTTCGCATTGATGACCCCCATCGAGCCGGACACGGTGGAGGAGGAGGTGCTCGCGCTGCGCCGCGCTCGCGCCCAGGCCGCCCTCAGCCGCACCCGGGCGAAGGCGCAGGCCGACGGCCTCGACCGCGTGAGCATGGATGAGATAGACGCCGTCATCGCCAGCGTCCGGCGCGAGAGGCGGGATTCCGAGTGAGGGTAGTGCTCGACACCAACGTGGTGGTCTCCGCCGCCTTGACGGCACACGGGCCCTGCGCGCACATCGTGGACATGTTGGTGGGCGGCCACTTCGAGGTCTGCGCCGCCGACCGCATCCTGGCCGAATACGACGCCGTTCTACGCCGTCCGGAGTTCGGTTTCGCCCCGGCGGACGTGGACGCCCTGATGGAGCTTATTCGCAGCGTCGCCTTGCCCGTCGTCGCGGCGCCATTGCCCGCCGAACTGCCCGACCCCGGCGACCTTCCCTTCCTGGAAGTGGCCGCCGCAGCGGGGGCTGTTCTCGTGACCGGCAACGCCCGTCACTTCCCGCAGGATGCCTGCGGCGGGGTCCGGGTAGTCAGCCCGCGCGAGTTCCTGGAGGTACTGCGCCGCGCCCCCTGACGGCGGTCCGTCTGCACTGCCACAGAGTTGATGCACGCCTCACCTTCTGCTACACTTGCTGCCGGCTGCAGTTGCCGGGAGGTGGGACGGATGATTGCGCGAGTCGAGCCAGCCGCAGCCGAGACGGACTGCACCGAGGACCAGGCTGCGTCGGGGCAAGAAGGCCCCCAACGGCTCCCCCTCCTTTGGACCATCTGCGTCCTTTACGGATTCCTTGGGTGCGTGTTCGCGTATAAAGCCTTCCCTCGCAGTCCGTTTGTTGCCGATGCGTCGCTGTCCACGGGGCCGGCGGTCATGGCAGTGGTCTTCTTCGCACTGGCGTTGGGTCTGTGGCTGCGGTGGAACCCGGCGCGGTTCGTCGCCATCGCCTCTATGGCGGTCAGCTTCGGCTTCTGGATGTACGTCCTGTGCCGCTTCGGGATGCATAAGAATGATCCCAATCCCTTCTTTGCGCCTGCATGGGGCGTCATTGCCGCCTACCTTTTCACGCTTGGCAAGCACTTCCGCAGTGGGGATCGTCAGGGACCCGGGCTGCTGAGCTGGTCCTTCCTGGCGAGCGTTGTCACCGTCATCCTGCTTTTCATGCGCGGGCTGACCAACGGAGCCACCTGGGTCTCTGGGTGATGCGCTGAGGCGCAGCCCGCCATCTTGATTCCCAACCCCCGTCCGGCTACCTTGTGACGGGTTGGGATTCCGTCTGTGCGTTTGTGCCGAAGGGGGTTCGGGTGCCGAAGACCAGCATCCTCCACGTTCTGGCGCTGGACACGATGGGCGGGGTGGAGCG